>DAOMZC010000003.1:0-37280 GCA_035437965.1 Pseudomonadota bacterium | reverse complement strand
GCCCGGTCCGCCGTCACAGGCCGGTCGGCCGTCAGCGCCCGGTCCGCCGCTCTGGCACTCGCTGCCGGAGGAGCCGGTGCTGCCCGACCAGCCGGTGCTGCCGCTCACGCCGCGTCCGCCGCGGCTGACGATGTGGAAGTCGAGCAGGTCTTGCTGCTCGACGGCCGCCAGCAGCAGACCGCGCGGGGCGGAGACGCTGAAGATGAAGCGCGCCGGATCGCGGTGGTCCACATCTACCTCCAGGCTGGGCCCGCGCCCCTGGGGCTGGGCACCGGAGAACAGCAGGTCCCCCGGGCGCTCGTAGGACAGCCGCCAGTCGAAGGTGAGCAGCGGCTTGCCGCCGACCCGCACCGGCAGCCGGACGCGGTCGCGCAGCTGGGCCAGGTTCACCGCGTCGCGCATCGGCAGCACCTCGACGAAGTGGAACGCGCTGTCCTGGTCCAGATAGGCGACCGGGTTTTCCAGCTTGACGTCCTCGACGGCGATACACGGCGACGGATCGAGCGCCGCGCGCGGCGCGCACAGGGTCACGGGCCGCGAGATGCCTTCGAGCTCCATCAGCAGCGCCCCGCGCAGCGGCAGCTCGGGCAGCACCGAGAGGCGCGGGCGATCCTCGCTGTAGCCGAGCAGGGTCGCCGTCTGCTCCCCCAGGTGCTGGCGCACCAGCACGCCGCGCATCGGCACCCGGGTGAGGTCCAGCCAGCCGCGCCGCGGCGGGTAAGCGGCGGGCGACAGCCTGTAGACGCCCTGCTGCACGACGAGCTCCTCCACCGACTCGGCGTGCTCGCGCACCTCGGCGAACGGCGAGGCGGCGATGTGCAGGCGGATGAGGCGCCGCCGCGACTGGCTGCGCAGGCTCGGCTGCGGCAGCCGGCTCTGGAACAGCTGCAGCGTCTTTTCGTCGCCCGCCGCGAACCGCGAGTCGATGAGCGAGCCGTCGACGACATGGCCCTGCCAGCTGCCGTGGTCGAGCTCTACCGTCTCCAAGAGCTCGCGGCCTAGGCGGGTGGCGACGGGGCCGAGCCGGTTCCTGGTCAGCGCGTGCCTGAGATCAGCGAACAGCGGATCATCGAGCTGCGGGTGGCCGTTGAGACCGGTCGCGCGCTCGACGTAGAGCTGCTGCAGGACGCCGAGCCGCTGCTGCAGGATCGGCGACTGCTCGAGCTCGGAGCGGCGCAGGAGCTTGCGGTGAGCGCTGCCCACGGCGTCGAGCAGCGAGGCCGCAAGCTCCGCGGGGGCGCTGCGCAGGAGCGCGCTGGCGCAGCGCTGCCATACACCCGGCCCGATCTGACCGTCGAGCAGGCCGCGCAGGAGCCAGCTCGTCTTGTCCTCATCGAGCGCGGACAGGTGCGGCCCGCCAGTACCCAGATCACAGACCACCGGGCTTGCATCAGGCTGGCTGAGGTAGGCGACCAGCGCCGGCCCGGAGTCGTGCTGCGCCAGCTCGCTGGCGGTCATCGGCAGCGTGAAGTGGTGCGCGCAGCCGCCAAGGAGCCCGAGCCAGAGGGTGAAAGCTGCGGTGAAAGACCCGAGCCCCGTCTTCATCGTGCGCCTGGACATGGTGAATTGCCTCGCTGGGTTCGCAGCCGCGCGACCTGGGTGGCGCCTGCAATCCGTAGTTCAGCAAGGACCGCGCCACCAGTCCACCGAGAGCAAACCTGTCTCCATCATGTACTGATTCAGGACAGGTGTCACCGCCCTCGACAGCTCGCCCCCATTGCAATCGTCGGCATGAACGGCCGACGACGATAACCGGCGCCGCCTAGCCGGCGAGCGCCCCCAGGAGCAGCTCAGCGAGCTTCGCTTCATACTTCTCGTCGAGCTCGCGGCTCTGCTCGCGGCCGAGCGCCGACCAGACGACGTCGCGGCTGAGCGCGTAGCCCCAGATCGAGGTGAGCGCGATCACCAGCAGGAGCTCCAGCTCCTGCCGCTCGACCGGCATCTTGCCGACGAGCGCGCGCAGGCGCTCCTCCAGCACGTCGGCGGTCTTGCGTAGCCCCTGGTCCTTGTGCGGAAAGGCGTCCGGCCCGCTCAGCCGCCCGGTCATCATCGCCCACAGCATCAGCCGCCCCGCTCCCGGCTGCGAGTACAGCTCGAGCGTCGCCCGCAGCCACTGCGCCGGGCTGAGCTCGCGGGTCGCCGCCATCCGGGTGAGCAGCGACTCGCGAAAGCTGCTCACCTGGGCGCGGATGGTCTCGGCCACCAGCCCCTCGTAGCTGCCGAAGTAGTGGTTGATGAGGGCGTGGCTGATCCCGGCCTCGCGCGCGATCTCTTTAAGCCCGATGCGGTCCGGTCCGCGCTCGGCGATCAGGCGCTGCGCGGTCTGCAGGATCAGCGCTCGCGCCGCCTCGGGCGTGCGCCGCTGGCGTCGCTTGGGGGCGACAGGCTCTGGTTTCGGGGTCTTGGGCGAGCGCGCGGCGGCCATCGGGGCCCAGACTATTTTCATTGTTGACAATAAGCAAGCCGGGTCTATTATCAAACTTGTTAATAAGAGGTGTACCCATGAATGAGCCGACGCCCAAGACCTGGAACTCGAGTCAGACCGCGGACGTGCCTCCCCCCAACCCCGACGAGCTCACCGCCGCCCGGCTGGCGCTAGACGGCAACGCTGGTCAGCGCCTGTGGGTCGCCCTGCGCGCGCTCGGCCGGCTGCTGAACAACCCCGAAGACCCCCGGCCGGTCTTCGTGCTCGGCGTGGCGATCAATGCGCGGCGCTTCCCCGACTTCATGGCGCGCTTCGTCGCCGCGCCGGGCGGGCTCGAGCTGCTGCGTGACAAGCCGGCGATCGACTCGCGCGCCATCGACTTCACGGCGCTCGCGGCGCTCCCGCCCGACACGCTCGGCGGCGCGTTCGCCCGGCACCTCTCGGACAACAACCTCGACCCCGACCTGTTCCAGGCCCCGCCGGGGCTGCCCGAGCCGATCTCCTACGTCGTCCAGCGCATCCGCCAGACCCATGACCTGTGGCACGTGCTGACCGGCTACGCCACCGATATCCCGGGCGAGCTGGCGCTGCAGGCGTTCTACTACGGTCTGATCGGCCTGCCGAGCTCCCTCTTAATCAGCCTGTTTGGCACGCTTCGCTACACGCGCAAGTTCCGCCAGACCAGCCTCCTGCGCGCCGTGCACAAGGGGTATCAGCGCGGGCGCCAGGCGGCGTTCCTGCCGACCGTCCGCTGGGAAGAAATGTGGCAGCAGCCGCTCACCGAGGTGCGTCGTCGCGTCGGCATCGAGCCGCTCGCCGCCTGAGCGCTGCCCGGGCCGCAGGCTCCTTATGGGCTCTTGGGCAGGCAGTCGTGCTCGGCGCTGCCAGCGACCCGGCCGCAGGTCTGCTCGGACGCCGCGCAGTCGACGGTCGCCAGCGCACCGTTGTAGCACCAGGTGAGCACGGTCCCGTGGCACGCGCCCTCATGCGTCGCCTCCCCGCAGGCCGCCTGCGAGACCGGCAGCGGGCAGTCGGTGCAGTCGCCGGACTCGCCCAGGCTGGGCTGGGCGCGGAAGTACTCTTCGAGGATCAGGTGCTTGCCGTGCAGCTCGGCGGCGAGCTCGCGGCCGACGAAGCGTACGTGCCAGGGCTCGGGCCGGTAGCCGGTGAGCTTCTGCTTGCCCGGCGGGTAGCTGAGCGCGAAGCCGAAGCCGTGCGCGCTCGCGGCGAGCCAGTCGATGGCCGCGCTGGTGGGCAGCCGCAGGTCGGCCACCGTACCCAGCTGGTGCTCGCTGTGGCCGGGGCGGGCGGCGCGGCCCGGCTCTTTGATGTCGGTGAACACGCGCGCCTGATCCTGATAGGAACGGAAGGCCGACTCCAGCCGCAGCTCATGACCGGCCGCGCGAGCGGCTTGCAGGAGCGCCAGCAGCGCGGTCTGGGTCTCGGCGACCAGCTGGAACCGCCCGCGCGCATCGAGCTCGCCCTGTCGGTTTACGCGCACCAGATCAGGAGTCGGCGCCAGCGCGCACGAGGTCAGGCAGCGGGCAGGGTTGACCCAGGCGAGCCGCGGCCCGGTCGGAGCCGGCGGCGGCGGCGTCACTACCGGAGTCGGAGCGGTCGGCGGCGGGACTTCCGGCTCCGGCATGCCGGTCGACACCATGAGGCCAGGGCCCGGCGTGGGACGCACGTTGGAGACACAGCCCGCGCTGGCGACAAGCAGCCAGCCGGCGAGGATGGAAGAGGCGAGGGAGAAAACAGAGGAGTGCATGTAGCGGTGTAGTTCCAGGGTTTGGGGGCGATGTAGCCATCCCGTTCGTTGCGCAGCGGGCTCGCGTCGCGCGGTCAGCTGAGGGCGTAGCGCTTGAGCCGCATCACCAGCTGCTGTACTCCCTCGGCGAACGTCGGGTGCACGAACTCGGCGTCGACGATCGCGCGCGCGCTCGCGCCGGCCTCCATCAGGCTGACGAAGATGTGGATGAGCTCTCCGGCCTCGGCGCCGACGATGCGGCAGCCGAGGAGCCGCTCGCTTTGCGGATCGATGAGGACCTTCATGATGCCCGCGGTCTCGTCAACCTCCACGGCGCGGGCGGTGTCGCCGAATGGCATCACTGCGACCTCGTAGGGGCGCCCCTGCTTTTGCGCCTCGCGCTCGGACAGGCCGACGCCGGCAACCTGGGGATCGGTGAACACCGCGTAGGGAACGCTGCGCCTATTCCGCGGCCGGGCGTCCTGTCCGAGCAGCCGATTGAAGAGGAGCCGGTGGTCATCCCAGGAAGTGTGGGTAAACTGCGGTCCACCGGTAACGTCCCCGACCGCGTAGACGCCGGGCGCGCTCGTCGCATAGCCCTCATCGACGCGGATGAAGCCGTGGCTGTCGAGCGCGACCCCCGCGGCGGCGCAGCCGAGCTCCCCGGTGTTGGGCCGGCGGCCGACCGCGACCAGAAGATGGGAGCCGCGCAGCTCCTTGCCCAGGCTGGTGCGCACCACAACCTCACCCGCGGCGTGCCTTACGCTCTCGGCCCGGGCGGACAGCGCGAGCTCGATGCCCTCGGACCGGAACACGCCCTCCAGCGCGGCCGAGATCTCCGGATCTTCGCGGCTGAGCAGGTGCTCGTTATGATCGAGGATCGTCACCTCCGAGCCGAAGCGGCGGAACATCTGGCCGAACTCGCAGCCGATGTAGCCGCCGCCGATGATGAGCAGGTGGCGGGGTAGCTCGTGCAGCTCCATGAGCCGCTGATTGTCCAGAAAGGGCACCGCAGCGAGCCCCGGAATCTCTGGAACCGCCGCGCGGGCGCCGACGTTGAGGATCACCGTCTCGGCGCGGTGGCGCTCGCCGTTTACTTCGATCTCGCGCTCGCCGACAAGACGGGCGTGGCCCTTGATGAGCGTCAACCGGTCGCCGACGCCGTGCAGCGAGCCCTCGATCCCCTGGCGCCACTCCTTTACGATGGCGTCCTTCCGCTTGACCACGGCCGCCAGATCCACGGTCACGTCCTTTACCTGGACGCCGAGCCGCGCCGCCGTCCGCGCGACGTGCGCCGCGCGGGCGCTCGCGACCATGATCTTGGTCGGTGTACAGCCGACGTTGATGCACGTCCCGCCGAGCTCCGCGCGCTCGACTATAAGCACGCGCCTGCCGGCTGCCGCAAGGCGCGTCGCCAACGGAGTGCCGGCCTGTCCGCCGCCGAGGATGATTACATCGTAGTGCACGTCGCTCTCCTAATCAGCCCCGATTGTCAGCGAGCCGCCGCCGGGTCGCAAGCGATATCGCCGACTTCCCGCCCGTCGCGGTCCTGCCAAGGGGAGCATCTTAGATGGATCGACTTGCTTATCAACATCAGCGCCGTGGATGCAAAACCCAGCGGCTTGCTTATCAACTCCGCCCGTTGGCTTGTCGATGGCAATCGAGTTGCTTATCAGCCTCACCGGCTGGCTTATCGACAGTAACCGGCTTGCTTGTAGGCTTCATCGGTCTGCTCATCAGCTTCATTGGCTTGCTTATCGACAGCAACCGACTTGCCTATCAACTCCACGGGCTTGCTTATCAACTCCACAAGCTTGCTTGTCGAAAGCAACTGGCCTGCTTATCAGCTTCACCGGCCTGCTTATCAGATCCACGGGCTTGCCTATCAGCTCCACCGGCCTGCTTATTCAAGCTGATCGGCCATGCGGCGGGCGCGCTCGGCCTTCTTGCGTGCTGCGCTCTCGGCGCGCTCGGCCACGGTACGAGCAGCTTCCGCGGCCGTCAGCGCCTGTCGTGCCGCGACTACCTTGTTGGTTGCGGCGGTCACCGCCCGGCTGCAGCTTGCTAGCTCGCGCTCGGCGCGGCGCAGCGCGGTCTGCGCGGCTGCCTGGGCGCGGGCACGGCGGGCGCTGGCCGCACGCTCGGCACGGGCTCTTTGTTTCTCTTCTTTCGCCCGCTCG
The DNA here is from genome assembly GCA_035437965.1 of Pseudomonadota bacterium. Classification (GTDB taxonomy): domain Bacteria; phylum Myxococcota_A; class Polyangia; order Palsa-1104; family JAEUJZ01; genus CALFML01. The sequence goes on along the minus strand of DAOMZC010000003.1, from coordinate 30,928 downwards.
CGCGGCTTCGCGGCGCGCGGACGAGCGGCTTCGCGATCCTTGATAGGTTTTGCCCCGCGGGGGCGGGCCGCCTCGCTGTCCTTTCCGGGCGCCGCCGCGCGGGACGGCAGCTCGCGCCCCGACCACGAGCTGCCGAGGGCCGTCGTCAGAGCGTCGAACCCTGGCGGGTCGATGTCCGCGACCAGGCGGCCGGGCTGGGTCGCCGCGCCGGGCTCGCTCACGGCGAGCGCGTGCAGGGTGGTGGCGATACGGCTCAGCGTGCCTTCGGCCGCTGCATGCCCGCTGGCTTCCAGAAGCTGCGCCGCCTTGGCGCGCAGGCTGGTCAGCGCGCGCATCAGATCCTTAGATGCCTTACGGAGCTCATCGGCCGCTCTGCCGTGCCCCACTGCGCTCTGGGTCCGGCGCAGCGCCGCTCCGGCCTCTGCCAGCGCGTTCCACAGCGGGCGCTCGCGAAAGAAGAGCTGGTTCACCGCCCACGCCGAGACCGTCGGCTTCTTGATTGCCTTGAGCTCCGCCGCCGGCGCCGCCTTGCCTTTCTGGCGCAGCGCCGCCGCGAGCTCATCGCGCCGACCGGTGAACTCGCTGAGCGGGGACTGAAAGAGATCATCGAGCTGCGGTTCGAGCGCGGATTGTTTCGCCATGGGCTTGCCTTTTCAGTTCATAGCCCAGCCAGGCAGAAGCCGCACGCTCGCTGCGCGTCCGAGCCGCCGCCGTGGCGAAAGATCGGCGCCGGTTCAGCTCTACTTGTCGGCGTCCTCAAGTCACCCCGCGAGCCTGGTAGGTAGGCTCACATCCCAGCGCCCTGGGGCTCTCCCACCCAGCTTCGCCTCTCTGGGACACCGCAGGCGATGGCAGCGCGGCCGCGTACGCAGCGCCTCACCGTCGAACAGAGCCGCCGACCGGCCGCGACCAGCGAGCCCGCGAGCGGCCGGCGTGCTCCTGGTATGCGATCTGCAAGGGCCGGCTACCAACCGTCACTGCGCAAGATTCAGCCAAGATGAGGTGAGGAATGTACGAGCTCAAGGAGATGTCCGCTTCTTCCACTGCCAAGTCCGCCGTGCGCCTGCCGAAGCTCCTGCTCCGGTCAACGGCCTTGCTCGGAGCCGCCCTGCTCGCCAGCGCTTGCGGCGAGGGTCTGCAAGAGGGCGGGAACGACAATGATATCTATTCCGAAGGCGTCCAGATGGCCGCCAGCGTCTCGCCCGGGCGCAAGTGCGCCACCCGCGATCTCAGCGAACTGGAGCTCGCCCAGGCGCGCGAAGAGCTTGCCCAGTACAGCGCCGCCAGCGTCACTTCGCACACCATCAATGTCTACTTCCATATCATCCGCAAGGGCACCGGGCTCGCCAACGGCGACATTCCCGATTCCCAGGTGCAGGCGCAGATCGATGTACTGAACAAGTCCTACGCCGGCGCCAAGTCCGGTCTCTCGTTCAAGCTGGTCAGCGTCGACCGCACCACCAACACCAGCTGGTACGGCGTGTCTCCGGAGACCTCGGCGGAGACGAGCATGAAGAACACGCTGTATAAGGGCGGCAAGGGGGATCTGAACATCTACACCGCCGACCTGGGCGGCGGACTGCTCGGCTGGGCGACCTTCCCTTCGGAGTATACGAGCGCGCCCAAGATGGACGGCGTGGTCATCCTGTACTCCTCGGTACCGGGCGGCGCGGCGGCGCCCTTCGATCTGGGGCTCAGCGCCGTCCACGAGGTCGGCCACTGGCTGGGTCTGTACCACACCTTCCAGGGCGGCTGCACCGCCAACAACGACTCGGTGACCGACACCCCGGCCGAGAAGACCGCGGCGTTTGGCTGCCCGCTCAACCGCAACACCTGCACCGGCTCCAAGTACACCGGGAACGATCCGATCCATAACTTCATGGACTATACGGATGACGCCTGCATGACGGAGTTCAGCCCTGGACAGGTGACCCGCATCAGCCAGCAGACCACCAAGTACCGATTCTAAGTAGAAAGGGGGCTCTGCCCGCCCCCCTCCACCCGGCCGAGCCGGGCGGAGCCTCCCCCCACCGCGCGCTTCCCGCGCGGCTTTCGTACTTCGGGGTCAAAGCAGTCGGTGAAAAACTAATCAGCCAAGCGGCGGCGCGGGCAACAAGCCGCGCCGTCGTCTGTAGAGTAGAGACCCCAGCGGTGATTCCTGCAGACATCAAGCTGGAGGGAAGCGCCGGCCGCCGGTGATGCTCGGTGGCGGCCGGCAAGGGGACTCAGCCCGCGGGACAGAACGTTACGTTGAGCTGCCGGGCGGCACTGCAGGTATAAAAGCCCGCCTGATTGGCCGCCATCGGGTAGTCATCGTAGGCGAACGAGTAGACAGTGCCGCACTGATCGTGGATCCACTTGGCGTACTGGTTGTAGGGCCGGCCGGTGTTGTAGTAGAGGCCGACGTTGGTGCTGTCGGGGTTGTCCAGCATGCCGCGGGTGATTGCCGAGCACCACTTGGCGCTCTTGGCGAAGAAGCCGCCCGAGCAGGCATAGACCTGCGGCGTGCGGTCCGCCCCCGGGGTGCACTGGCCGGGGTAGAGGCTGGCGCAGCGGGCGATCTCGGAGTCCAGGCGTCCGCAGATGCCGCCGCGGCGCGGATCGCCGGCGTACTCCCCGTCGAGGCAGAACGAGCGCGGCGCCAGGCACACCTGGTTGCCGCCGAAGGAGTAGCGCAGTCCATCCGGGCAGCCGCCGGCGATGGCAGCGGTGACGGCGCTGTAGCTCTTGTTGCACTGCACCATCTGGCAGCCGCTGCCGCCGCCGGTAGCGGCGATCTTCATCGGCAGCCCCAGGTGATCGACGTAGGTCAGGTTGTAGTAGATGTTCTGCCCGCCGCCGCCGTCGAGTCCGAGGGTGAACTCGGCCTTCTCCAGCTCGCGCGGCGCCGCCGGCGTGGGCAGGGTCTTGTAGGCGGCGACGCGGCCGCTCGGGTAGTCGCGCGGCGGGTAGTAGGTGTACGTGGCGCCGGGGCTGAGGTTTCTGAAGACCTTGTTGCCGGCGGTGTCTTTTTCAAGCGAGATCTCGCCGACGCCGGTGAGCACGACGTTGAGGTTGAAGGGACAGCTGTTCTGCACCACCACCGGGACCGTCCCGGGCGGCGGGGTCGGGCCGCCACCGACGCTGTCGAACGTCCACAGCTGGTTCGAGGTGCCGGCGTACGGATACTGCACGAGGATGGTTCCGTTGTCCGGCCGGCCATAGTAAAGATCGACGGCCATATCGGTAAGGCGCGGGTGGAAGCTGAACTGGTTGGCGCCGCGGGCGACGAAGCGGAACTGCTGGTTGGCGCCGCCGCCGTAGCTCCACTGCTGGACGATGGCGTTCGGCAGGGTGCTCACGTCCTTGATGTCCAGGCCCTTGCCGCTGTTGACGTTGATGATCTTGAAGTAGCCGCCGGAAGTCGGTGAGATGTGGAACGTCTGCGCGCTGGTGCCGTTGCAGTCCCACTCCTGCACCTTCGCGCCGTCGGCCGTGCTCGACGACGAGATGTCGATGCACTTGCCGGTCGCGACCGAGCGGATGACGTAGTCGCCTTCGGTGATGGTTGATACAAGGGTCGGCTGCGCGAGGCTGCCCACCGGCTCGAGCGCCGCGGTGCCGTCGTCGCAGGTCGCGGTCGCTGCGCCCAGCAGGGCCGCGCCGGTCAGCCAGGTCGTCTTCTTTGCCAACAGGTTCATGTGGTTCGCTCCATGGTTGAGGTACTGCGGAGCCGGCTGCTGTTGCCGGGCTCGCGCTCTGGTCAGCGGGCCCAAATGCAAAAGCAATGCCGCTAGTTGCAAGCGCGGACCGCGAGCCCGCGGCGCCGCGCGCCGCGGCGCGCCGCATAGATAGCGCATCGGCCAGACCTCCTGTAGATTAGCCGCCACAGCATGCAGGCCAAAAAGAGCGTCGTGATCGTGGGAGCAGGGATCCAGGGCCTGGCTGTGGCGCTCCTTCTGAGCGAGACCGCGCAGGTAGGATCCATCAAGCTCTACTCCAAGGAGCCGATCGACCGCACCACCAGCGCAGTCGCCGGGGGCCTGATCGAGCCCGGCTTCCTGCCGGAGTACGACGAACGCATCGGGCAGTGGTTCGCCGCGTCGCGGCAGCGGCTGCGCGCCATGCTCGCCGACCCGGCCTGGTATGTCCGTCGCGGTCCGGTAAGTGTCTTGTGGCGGCAGGACAAGGGCATCCCGGCCTGGGCGGAGCTCGTCGATGACTTCGCGTCAGGTCCGGCCTCCCGGCCGCCCTACGTACAGGCGTGGTCCTACACTACAGAGGTCGTCGAGACGCCGCGGCACCTCCAGGAGCTCGCCCGTCGCGTCACCGAGCGCGGCGTCCGGCTCGTGGAGCGCGAGGTGCACGCGCTCCACGAGCTCGCGGCAGAGGCGGACATCATCATCAACTGCGCTGGGGTCGGCGCCCGCCACCTCGGTGACGACTGGGTCAGCCCGGCGCGCGGCCAGGTCGTCATCGTCGAGCGGAGCGCCCAGATCCCCGATCAGGTCATCGTCGACGCAGAGCAGTTCACCTACGTCATCCCGAGAATCACCGATGTCGTAGTCGGCGGAACCTACGAGCTCGATGACTGGGGCCGCGATCTGCGACCCGCGGTGGCGGCCGAGATCATGCAGCGCGCCGCGGTCCTTCTGCCGCAGCTCGCGGGGGCGCGCATCCTCGACCATCGGGTGGGGCTGCGACCGGTGCGCCAGCCGGTGCCGCGCCTGGAGGTCGAGGTCGCAGCTTCAGGTACCCTCTTTGGTCACTGCTATGGCGCCGGCGGTGCCGGCATCACCCTGTCGTACGGAATGGCCGCTGACCTGGTCGGACAGCTCGTATTGGCAGCTCGCCCCGGTGACTAGTCATGCCCAGTCAGAGACGGACGCGCTCTGGACAATGGAGCGCCGATAGATATACACTGTAGGATGATCCTTCTAGCGCCGCATGGGGTGCACCGCCCGGACCCGGGAGCTCATCCCGATGGCTGACTCCTCCGCACCGACCAGGCTCGGGCCCCGCGATGATACAAGCAAGGTGCTGGCCGAGCCGCGCCACCGGTTCACCGGATCGTTTATCGACCGGAAGCTGGAGAGCGAGTTCCGCAGCGCGCAGTGGAGCCTGGAGAACCGCCGGTTCGTCCGCGCCAGCATCGTCGTCAGCTCGCTGTGCTTCCTCTTTTACGCGCTGCACGACAGGCTGGTCATTCCGTCCGTCGTTGCCCTGGCCTGGAAGTTCCGCTTCGGCCTCTTCGTCCCCTTCGCGCTGCTCAGCATCGCCCTGACGTTTTCCCGCTGGGGTGAGCCGCTGCACCAGGCAGTGGGCGTCCTGTTCGGCACCACGGCCACCGTCACCGTGCTGGCGATCGGCGCCATCAGCCCGACCGACAGCTATTACGCCTACACGAGCTACGCGGTCCTGTTTGTGACCATCGGCCCCTTCCTGCTGCGGCTGGAGGTGTTCTCGCAGATGGTCTACGTGGTGGTGTCGCTGCTGGTGTTCAACCTGGCGAACTGGTTTCTGCGGGCAAACCCGCTGCACGTCTACATCTCGATGAACTTCTCGCTGCTCTCGATGGGGGGCCTGGGCGGATTCATCGCCTACATGCGCGGGCGCGATGCGCGCAACGGGTTTCTGCAGCGCCGGCTCATCCATCGCCAGTACGCGCTGCTCGATGCCGAGAGCGCCAAGGCGGAGAAGCTGCTGCTTAATATTTTGCCGCAGCCGATTGCCGAGCGGCTCAAGGCCGACTCGCGCTCGATCGCCGACGGGTTCGCCGAGGTGACGGTGCTGTTCTCGGACATCGTCGGTTTCACCAAGCTGTCGGCGCGGCTGTCACCCGATGAGGTGGTGTCCCGGCTCAACGAAATGTTCTCGGCGTTCGATGACATCGCGAGCGACCTCGGGCTGGAGAAGATAAAGACGATCGGCGATGCCTACATGGTGGCCGCCGGCCTGCCCGAGCCGCGCGCCGATCACGCCGAGGCCATCGCCGAGATGGCGCTGCGCATGCAGGAGGCGGTGGCAGAGTTCTCCCAGCGGCGCGGCGAGCCGCTCACGGTGCGGGTGGGCATGCACACGGGGCCGGTAGTGGCGGGGGTTATCGGCAAGCAGAAGTTCATCTACGATGTCTGGGGCGACACCGTGAACACCGCCAGCCGCATGGAGTCGCACGGCGAGCCGGGGAAGATCCACGTCTCGGATACGATCTACAAGCGGCTGGCCGAGCGGTTCACGTTTCAGCGCCGCGGCACCATCGAGGTGAAGGGGAAGGGCCTGATGGAGACCTACTTCCTGCTCGATCGGGCAGCGCCGCCGCAGTAAGGCCGCCCTGCCGCCGCGGTCTCGCCACACTCGCGCCGCGTTCCGGGTAGACAGGACTGGCCCCGTCCCGCCCGATTGTGCTACGAGCGCCTCGTGACCTTGCGCAGAGAGCGCCGGGGTCAAACCAATCGGAGTCATCCATGCGTCGCGCGTTCGTAGCCCTGCTCAGTCATCCCGTCCCCAGCAAGCGCCGCGGCAGGCTGCCGCTCTTGGCCGCGCTGGCCACCGTGCTCGCCGGCGGTACCACTTATGCCCTGGCGACGCGCGGCGGTCGCCCGGCGCCCGCTGCGGGCTCGCTTGCTGCCGGAGCCGGGCTGGACCTCATCGGCATGGACCGGGCGGTCCGCCCGGGCGACGACTTCTTCGCCTACACCAACGGCGCCTGGCGCAAGAACACCGAGATCCCCGCCGACCAGGGCAGCTACGGCGTCAACGCGGCGCTGCACGAGCTGACGGTGCGGCGCACGGCGGACCTCATCATGGAGACCGCCAAGACAGAGTCTCCCGCCGGCTCGGACGCGCGAAAGATCCGCGACTACTACACGAGCTTCCTGGATGAAGCGGCCATCGAGGCCAAGGGACTGTCACCGCTATTGCCCACGCTCGAGCGCATCCGCGCCGTCCGCAGCCCGAGCGAGCTGGCGCGCGAGCTCGGCAAGACGCTGCGCGCCGATGTCGACGCGGTGAACTCGACCAACTTCTACACTCCCAACCTGCTCGGCCTGTGGGTGGCGCAGGACTTCGACGATCCGAGCCGCTACTCGCCGTTCTTGATGCAGGGCGGGCTCGGCATGCCCGACCGTGACTTCTATACGGATCCGGCCCCGCGCATGGCCGAGCTCCGCACCGCCTATCGCACCTACATCGGCACGCTGCTCAAGCTGGCCGGGGTCGCCGACGCCGAGGCCCGGGCCGGCCGCATCTTCGAGCTCGAGTCGCGCATCGCCCAGGTGCACGCGACCCGAGTCGAGTCCGAGGACGTGATCAAGGGCAACAACCACTGGAGCCGCGCCGACTTCGATCGCCGCGCCCGCGGGCTGGACTGGGGGGCCTTCTTCACCGCCGCCGGCCTCGAGGGCCAGCCGAGCTTCGTCGTCTGGCACCAGAGCGCGCTCATCGGCATCGCGGCGCTCGTCGGCAAGGAGCCGCTTGCGACCTGGAAGGACTATCTGGTCTTTCACACCGTGTCCGCCAGCGCGGGCGTCTTGCCCAAGGCGTTCGTGGATGCAAACTTCGCCTTCTATGGCAAGGCGCTGTCGGGCACGCCGCAGCTGCGCGACCGCTGGAAGCGCGCGGTCGCGGCGACCGACAGGGCGCTCGGCGAGGCGGTGGGCAAGCTGTATGTCGCGCGGTACTTCCCGCCGGCCGAGAAGGCGCGCGCCGAGCAGATGGTGCGCAACGAGCTGGCCGCGTTCGCGCGCCGGATCGATCGCCTCGACTGGATGGCGCCGCAGACCAAGGAAAAGGCCAAGGCCAAGCTCGCCGCCTTGCGCGTCGGCGTCGGGTATCCCGACTCGTGGCGCGACTACTCGGAGCTCGTGGTGGTGCGCGGGGATGCGCTGGGCAACGCCGAGCGCGCCGGGCTGTTCGAGTACCGGCGCAACCTCAAGAAGCTCGGCAAGCCGGTGGACCGCTCGGAGTGGGTGATGAACCCCCAGCTGGTCAATGCGGTGAACCTGCCGGCGATGAACGCGCTCAACTTCCCGGCGGCGATCCTGCAGCCGCCGCTGTTCGACCCGAGCCGGCCGGTCGCCATGGACTACGGGGCCGCCGGCGCCACCATCGGCCACGAGATCAGCCACAGCTTCGATGACCAGGGGGCGCTCTTCGATGCCAAGGGGCGGCTGCAGAACTGGTGGACCAAGGAGGACCTGGCGCACTTCAAGGCGGCTGCCGAGAAGCTCATCCGCCAGTACGACGGCTATCGGCCGTTCCCCGATCTCGCGGTCAACGGGCGCCTGACCGTCAGCGAGAACATCGCGGATCTGGCCGGGCTGCTCGCTGCCTACGACGCCTATCAGCTGTCGCTCGGCGGCAAGCCGGCGGCCACCGTGCAGGGGCTGACCGGCAGCCAGCAGTTCTTCATCAGCTTCGGTCAGAGCTGGCGCGAAAAGAGCCGCGAGCCGCTGCTGCGCCAGCACATCATCATCGACAGCCACGCCCCGGCCGAGTATCGCGCCGACACCGTGCGCAACCTCGATCCGTGGTACGAGGCGTTCGGCGTGGCCCCGGGACAGGCGCTCTATCTGGCGCCGGCCGACCGCGTACGGGTGTGGTAGCGGCGGGGCGCCGGCAGCGGCTGGTAGTCCGCTAGTCGGCCCGCTTGCTGCTCGCTGGCCGGGGCTTGGGCTTGCTCTTGCTCTGCAGGTTGAGCGTCACGGCAGCGCGGATTAGATCCTTCAGTGCCGCCTCATCGACCTTGTCGCCTTCATGGATGTCGATGGCGCGCCGGACATTCCCATCGAGGCTGGAGTTGAACAGACCCGCCGGGTCGGGCAGCGACGCGCCCTTGGCGAAGGTCATCTTGACGGCGCTCTTGTAGGTCTCGCCGGTGCAGATAAGGCCCTCGTGCGACCACACGGGAGTCCCCAGCCACTTCCACTCTTCGACGACCTCAGGGTCGGCCGCGTGGATGATTTCACGTACTTTCGCGAGCGTCTTCCCGCGCCAGTCGCCGAGTTCCTTGATCTTCTCGTCGATTAACACAGAGGCGGGTTCCACCGGGTCGGGCTTTTTCATGGGTAGCTCCAATAGCTGATGATCTTCAGTGCTGCGCGGCGCTGGCCGGAACGCCAGGGGTCGCGACGCCGAGGTTGGTTGCGTACTCGGCGGTCAGGCGCTGCCAGCCGTCGAACTTCATGGCCTCGGCGCCGACGATACGGCCGATCGGCTCGTTATCGAGGAGCTGCTTGAGGACATCGAAGCAGATGTGCCAGCCCGCGGCGCCCCAGGCGATGAAGCGGCGGTCGATGTTGTGCCAGAGCGTGAGGCGCGTACCGCTGCCGAGCGGCTCGAGCTCCCACCGGAGGTCAGCCGTTCCCCAGCTGTACTCCAGCAGCCGCGGCGCCTCCGCCCGCTTCACGGTGGTCTCCGCGACCTGCGGCGTCGGCATTCCGACCGTCGAGAGCTTCGCTGGCCCAACGGTGGCCAGGTTCCGATCGGCGTCGAACGGCGCCCACTCGGACAGGTGCGCGGGATCGGTCAGCGCCTGCCACACGAGCGTCGGCGAATGACGGAGCTCGCGGGCCAGAACCAGCGTCCACTGCTCACCATCCTTGCGGACCTGGGCGCCGGCCGCGGGGCCGGGCACATACTTCTCACGACTGTTCATCGGTTCTTTCCTTTCTTTTGGGACTGTTCCATCCGATCAAGATGGAGTTCGAGCGCATCAACGTGGGCCGACCAGAAGTGCCGGAAAGGAGCGAGCCAGGCATCGACCTCCTTGAGCGGCTCGGGCCGGAGCCGGTAGACGCGCCGCTGGGCTTCGACGCGCGACTCGACGAAGCCGGCCTCGCGCAGCACGCGCAGGTGCTTGGACACCGAGGTCTGCGGCATCTGCAGCCGGCGCTCGATCTCGCCGACGGATCGCTCGGACGAGGCCAGCAGGCTGAGGATGGCCCGGCGGTTTGGCTCCGCAATAATGGTGAACGACGACTCCACGCCGCGTATATACTTATTAGTTCATATGCCTGTCAAGGCATATTATCTGCATCCGCGCGATTGCTTGCCGAGCGCTACCAGGGCCCTGCCAGGGCACTGCTCGCTCGCTCCCAGGTTCTTATAGAGGTGCTTGAGGCGGTGTGCCGCTGGCGGGGGACTGCGGGTCGGGGCCTTGGCCGCTTTTAGTAGTACTTTACGAGACCGACCGTGAGGTCGTAGTCGAAAGCGTGCGAGCCGACCGCTGGATAGATGCCGGTCGGGAAGAACCCGGCGCCGGTCTGGACGATGGTGCCCACGGCATCCAAGCCCTTCTGCGGCGTGTAGACAGCGTCGAAGCTGGCGATCAATCGGCCGCCCCGCACGTAGTACGCGCGGACGTGGCCGCCGCCCACGCTCCTTGGCGTCCCCACCGCGTTCATCTGCGTGGTGAGGCTACTGGTAGGGCTTCTCGCCTCGACCCTGCCGAGCCGCGCCAGTGGCAGTGAGCTCAGCTCTACGTTCACCGTCGCGCTCTCGAGCAGATCGGTGATGCCCCAGGACGCGAACCGCGCCAGCGTATCGGGACGGTTTGTATAGCCGCCCAGGGCGATGGCGTAAAAGGGAACCTCGGGCACGGTCAGTGCGGCAGGCGGCTTGACCAGCGCGAAGACGAACATGTCCTGGGTCGGTCCGCCGCCGTCCACCGACTTGCAGCTCGCGCCGCTTATGTGGATGGCCGCCTGCAGTGAATCGCCGGCGGGGGTGGTGTAGACGAAGCCGGGCGGTAACGCCGGCATCAGGGCGGCCGGCAAGAGCAGCAGCGCCGTCTGCTCGGCACAGTCGGAGTATTGCAGGTCGGCGGCCTCCGCCGGGCTGGCGGCGGCCACAGAAAGGACGAGCATCAGCAGCGAAGCGCAGGTCTTGCAGGATGTCATGTAGTACTCCTTTGCGCAGCGAGGTGGGTCAAGTGCCGGTCCAGCGTAGAGCGCACTCTGGACATCGTCCTTCAGAACATCATCCCTGGTGGGCTCTCCCAGTATGGAAGATTTCATTGGAAGAGTATATTTTTCGTTGATGGCACCTACCTTGGGTGCAGGGGGTTGCGCCCGCCCCCAGCTGCTCCCGAGGGAGCCGAGTTTTTCCAATCTCCGGCGGGAGGTCGCCTATAATGCAAGCGGGAGGGTTGCGATGAATTTTCTTTTGACTACCTGGGCGGGGAATACGTTTTTGCGCTGGGCCATCACTGTCATCATTCTGCTGGCGCTTCCCCTGGTGGTGCGGGTGGTGAACTCGGCGCTTGGGCGTCCGGGCGAACCTGGAGGTAACGCGGCTGTCCGCGGTCGCTGGCTGTCATCAATCGCCGCCGGGCTTCGCCGGCCCATCGCACTCCTAGTCTGGGTCGCCGGCCTATGGCTCATCAAGCGCGAGGTGCTGACCCTGCCCGGCTGGCTGATTCCGTGGGCCGACCGGCTGGTCTATGCGGGCCTCGTGATCGGGTCGGGCCTGCTGCTCTCCCGGCTCGCCGACGCCGGCGTTGACGGCTACCTCACCCGCGCCGCCGAGCGCCGCGGCGGGCAGATCGACGGACTCCTGATTCCTCTGTTTCGCGGCGGCACACGGTTCTTGGTATGGACGGTGGTGCTTGTGTGGGGGCTCGACAACGCGGGCTATCAGCTGAGCGCCATCCTGGGTGGACTGGGCCTGGGCGGTCTTGCCGTCGCGATGGCCGCCAAGGATCTGATCGCCGACATCCTGGGCGGAGCTACCATCATGCTCAACCGGCCGTTCACGGTGGGCGACAAGATCATGTTCAAAGGCCAGTGGACCGTCGTGCGCAGCTTCGGGCTGCGGACGACCACGCTGGAAGATTTCTCCGCGACCTACAAGGTCGTGGTGCCAAACTCCTATTTCATCAACAACGAAGTGACCAACATCTCGGACCACCCCGGCAACATGATCCTGATGAACATCCGGCTGTCGTTGGCGACGAGCGCCGACCAGCTCACCCTGGCGCTGTCGCTGGTGCAGGACATCCTGAAAGGGAACGCCGAGGTGCGCTACATCTGGTCCAAGCTCGACCACTTCGATGACTATGCAAGCACCCTGCGAATTCACTACGACATCCTCGAGTTCCGTAACCGCATCCGGGTAAAATCCGAGATCAACCTCGCGATCGTTCGCGCCTTCCAGAGTAACGGAATCAAGTTTGCGGCGATGCCGGTGCGGGCGATTGCGAGCCAAGAGGATGCAAGTCCCTTCGTCGGGTGAGCCGCGGGTAGTGGAGGCTGAAGGCGCGGGTCGGGGCGCTGTCGCGCATCGCGGCGGCCAGCTCGGCGATCGTCTGCGTGAGCGCAAACCCGCCGATGCCAACGTCAGGATAGATGGCGGCGGGAGTGGCGGCGGCGATGCCGGCAGTGGCGACGGCGGGAGCGGCGCGGATGCAGTGCCGCAGGTGGCAGGACCCGCTCCGGTTCGGATTCAGTTTGGCGTAGGTTACTTGGTTGCGTTCAGGTACAGAAGCACGGTGCCGCCCGGCTGGCCGACCAGGAGGTCGGCCTTGCCGTCGCCGTTCAGATCCGGCGCCGCCAGCGGCCCGGCCACCGGCAGGCTGAGCGCCGACGCTGAGAACACCCCGCCAGCAAAGCCGTACAGCACGCTGACCCGGCCCGGGCTGCCGCCGGAGACAATCAGATCCGCGCGGCCGTCCCCGCTTACATCCTTGAGCAGGAGCTCGGCCACCGTGCCGACCTGCGCCAGCACGCTCGCCGCATTGAACGTCCCATCCCCCTTGCCGGTCAGCAGGCTCAGGTCGCCGCTGTCGGCGTTGCCGCTTATGACATCGAGCTTACCGTCACCGTTTATATCCTGGGCCACGATCGCGCTGGGTCCCTTGCCGGTGGCCAGGCTCCGTGCCGTGTTGAGCGCGCCGGCGGTGGCGGCGCTGCCCTGGAGGTAGCTCAGGGTATTGGCGTCGGCGTTGGCGGTGACTATGTCGATGCGGCCGTCGCCGTTGAAGTCGCCCCCGGCCAGCGCCGCCGGGCCGGCGCCGGTGGTGTAGTTCTTGGCCGGGTTGAAGTTGGCGGCGCCGTTGTTGAGCAGGACCGAGACGCTGTTGGCCTCGTAGTTGGCGGTCACGACGTCGAGCTTCAGGTCGCCGTTCATATCGATGGCGAGCAGCGCGTTGGCGCCACTGCCGACGCTGAAGGTCCGCTGCGGCTGGAATGTCCCATCGCCGTTGCCGGGCAGCAGGCTGACCGTGGCGGCGTCATAGTTGCTCACCAGGAGGTCGGCCTTGCCGTCGCCGTTCACGTCGGCGATGGTGACCGCGCTGGGGCCGCGGTCGGTGTCATAGGCGCGCGCGGCAGCTGTGGTGCCATCGCCGTTGCCGAGCATCACGTAGAGCTTGTTGGTGCTCACGCTCACCGCGACCACGTCGACCTTGCTGTCGCCGTTAAGATCGGCGTGGGCGAGCGCCGTGGCCTGAGCCGGGAGCTGGGCTTCCTCGACGAAGCTGCCGCCGCCGCGACCGTACAGCACGCTGAACGAGCCGTCATAGACGCTGGCCACCACCAGATCCTGCTTGCCGTCTTTGTCGGCATCCACGATGCGCACGTCGTTGGCCCCTTGGAGGGGTCCGAGCTTCACCGCGCGCGCGACCGCGAACGTCCCATCGCCATTGCCGGCGAGCAGCGCCGCGCTGCCCGGAGTCACCGCGCCGGTTCCGGAATACGTCGCGCTCGACCCCACCACCAGATCCACCTTGCCGTCGCCGGTCACATCGCCGGCCGCCAGCGCCACGGTTGTCGCGTCCAGGCTGAGCAGGGTGGTGCCGGTAAACGTTCCGTCCCCGCGGCCGGTGCGCACTGAAAGCTTGCCGCTGCTGCCGAGCCCCGCCAGGTCGAGCTTGCCGTCTCCGTTATAATCCGCCAGCACGAACCGCGACAGCGGCGCGTCCACCGCGCTCGCCACCGGCGCCGCGAACTTGCCATCGTTGCTGCCGGCGAACCACAGCACCTCGCTGGTATTGCTCGACGCGGCCACGATGTCTGCCTTGCCGTCTCCATTCATGTCCCGGATCTGCGCCGATCCGAGCTGCTGGGCGAGGGTCGTGACGATGGGCGCGCCGAGTCGGCCATCGCTCTGGGCAAGGAGCGCCAACAGCGTGGAGCCGAAAAAGGTCGAGCCTACCGCGAGCACGTCCTTACGTCCGTCGCCGTTTAGATCGCCCGTTGAGACGACTATCGAATTGAACGGGAGCATGATAGTGACCGAGGTGGTCACTGGAGCTCCGAAAGTGCCATCACCGCGGTTCAGATAGACGCTGGCCTCCGCGGTGAAGTAGGGAGCGACCACGAGGAGATCTATCTTGCCGTCGCCGTTGAAGTCGCCGACCTCGACCGGCACCGGCATGCCGCTGCTAATGTTGATGGTCTGACCTTCGCTGAAGTCGTTGCGGCCGCGCGCGAGGAGGATGCGGACGCGCGAGCTGTCGCTCAGGACCAGATCCGCCAGGCCGTCGCCGTTCAGATCCGGGGTCGCGACAACCTGCATGCCCGAGACGAACGTTGCGGCGCGCAGCGGGAGGAGCGCCAGGGTATCGCTGAACAGCGTCAACACATCGCTGCGGGCTCCCTGGCGGCCGTCCGGATTTACGACCTTGACCTCGACCGGACCGGCGGGCAGCGCCGCGCCGGCGAGCGTAGCGGTGAGCTGGGTAGAGGAGAGGGCGTAGACATACGCCGCCGGCTGACCCGCGATGAAGACCTGCGCGCCGGGCTGGAAGCTGCGGCCGGTGATGGTGACGCTGGTGCCGCCGCGGCTTGAGGCCAGCGGCGGATTCACGGCGGTGATGGCGGGGACGCGGGCGCTCTGCAGCTCGCGCTCACCGGCAGGCTCTGGGGCGAGCTCCGGCTCCGGCTGGCCGCTGCAGGCCGGGCCGGCGACGGTCACAAGTGATAAGAGCCCAAGGGAGAACAAAGAACGGATCGACCACTTCAAAAGCACGGGGACCTCCTAAGGTCATGACAGCTTGTCGCAAGTTCAAGACCCGGGATGCATATCACCGACCTTTGCTTCAGTGGGAAAAGAATGACGGCGCGCGGTGCCGTGTTTCGCAGAGCGATCGTCGAGGAGCCGATGAGTTACCGGAGCTCACCGGAGTTCACCGTAATTCAAAGACCTCGAAGATCACTGCATCGCCGTCCGCTTTGCCCTTGGCCACCGCCTGGATCTTATTGAGCCAGGAGTAGCGCGAATCGTCGGTCTCGAATAACGGAGTAAACGAGCGTGTCAACCGGGCGGAGTCTCGCGCATCGCGAGTCGCTCACGGTCGAGGATGGCCCAGGCGGCGGCTTCGTCGTCGGCATAAAAGACGGTCTTTTGGTCATGCCGACCGAGCAGGCGGGCTGCTGTGGTGATCAAGGTCACCGCCGTGCGCGCCAGCAGGCCCGCGCCCAACACCACGATGGCTCCTTGAAGGGGCGGCTCTGGCCGGAAGTGGATCGCATACCGGCGGCTCTCGGCCGGGATACCAGCCATCGCATGGGCATCGAACAGAAGAAAGACGCGGCCATACTGGCGCTGCAGGGCCACGCGCTGATCAAGCACGAACATAACATCCTGCAGCTTCATGGGACCCTGACATTCCCAATGTATTAAGTCGCCGCGCAGGTAGAAGCGGTGGTCGCCAAAGTTCTGCCAAACCGGAGCCAAGGACGCAGCCGGAGAATTGGAGTCTGTCATGGATAGCCCAAAGATGAGTCCATATACAATGTGCTTGCTGCCTGCCGGTTCAGGCGCAGGTCATCCTAATGCGGCGGGTGGACACCGGACTGCGAGCGGCGCAGACGCTCCAGCGCCGCCGTAGCCTCTTGCAGCGTATCAACAAAAAATGTCTCGCGCGGGATCCCCGTCAGCATTGTCACGACGCGATTGACCAGCTTCAAAACGGCCCGCGCGCCAAAGTTTGCCCCAATCACCCAGGTCCCGGTGGGGCGAAAAGATGTGCGCTTGACGAAGTCCCCGATCGCCTTGCGAACCTCGGCACTTGGCAGGTTTCCGTCGAGAGTGTCGACTATGACATAGCAGGTCCCGTGCGTCTTCTTGATCGCGAGTAGCAGCTCTAACAGGGTGACCATCCCAGACACCTGCCAGTCACCGTGAACCGTGACGAATACAGCATCACCCTGGACGGACACCTGATGTGGGCCATAATCGCTCATAACGACGGATGTCATCATACTCAAGGGTTAGCGGGGATTTCTATCCAAATCAGCGGCGCGGGCTGCGGTCGCGGCCGAGTCGCATCAGGATATCCAGGGCATCTACGCAGAACGATTGGCCCTTACAGCGCGGGCGCCGAGCCACGCCAGTGCGAAGGTGCCGAGCGCGGCGGAGCCGAGGAGCGCGAGCCGCCGCGCTACGGCCGCGGTCTTTGCCGGGTCATAATCAGGCAGCAAGTGGCGAACGCTCTTAGGCCCTCTTAGGCCTGATCCAGGCGTCGCTGCCGCCCTTCCCGCTGATTACTGCGGTCCGCGCGGCCACGAGGTCGGCCTGGTCGCGCGGCTGGCGCAGCACGCCAGTGAAAGCCCCTCTTGGCGGTACGCCGGCGTACGGCCGAGCTCCTGGCTCATTGCGAGGCCGGGGCGGAAGAAGCGGCGGCTTGAATCCCGAAGTGGCCGGTTCCTGCTGGCTCGGCCGGGCTTGAGGCGCCCTAGCGCAGGAAGCGGAGGAGCCCGCCATCGGTGACCGCCAGGCTCTCGCCGGACGTGCTGGGCCAGATACTGTACACTGCTCCGTAGACCGGTGCCAGAGAGGGGTCCGGCTTCCAGTCCGTGCCGTCCCAGCGCAGTAAAGTGCCGCTGCTCCCGAATACGACGGCGGCGCTGGGGCCGGTCTGCCGGATGCCGAGGAGATCCGTGGTCACGCCGCTGGCGAAGCTCTTCCACTGCGTGCCGTCCCAGTGCAGCAGCGTCCCGGCTCCTCCTACGGCCCACAGATCGTTTTCCGCGGTGCCCCAGACTCCGTGCAGATCCTGGGTGGTGCCGCTCGCAAACTTCGTCCAGGCGGTACCGTTAAAGTGGAGGATCGTTCCCTGGCGGCCGACCGTCCAGGCGGCAGAGTCACCGATGCTGAACACGCCGTACAGATCCGCATTGGTGGTGCTATCGGTAAAGGTCCAGACCCCGCCGGAGCGCCGGAGCGCCGTCCCGCTGTCGCCGACCGCCCAGACGGTCTGGGACTCGGCGCGGACGCCGCGTAAGGTCTTCAAGGTCGGCAGCGGCTCCGCAGTCCAGGTCTGTCCGTTCCAGTACAGCACCGTCCCTCTCTCCCCAACCGCCCAAGCCGCGGTCGGCGAAGAGCCGGCGATGGCGAGCAGCGGCAGGTCCGCTCTGGTCGGCGGGTGGTCGGGGCTGAGCAGCTGGCCGTCCCACCGCCACAGGGTCGGATTGCTCGGGGTACCGGAGACATCGCTCGCGGGCGCCGCGACGACCCAGGCCTCCTGCTCGGAGACCGCCCAGATATCGCGCGGATTCTGCAGCGTCGCAGTCTGCACGACGGCGGCCGGGCAAAAGGAGCCGCGGGAGCAGGCCGCGAAGTTCGCGGTCAGGGATGCCGGGAACGAGCCAGCTGAGAGAGAACAAGTCGGGCGATCGCTACAGCTTGCCGGACTGGCAGCTTCCCAGCCGTCGAACCGAGAACCACTTGCGGGCACCGCGGTGACCTCAACCGACCCGGTCACGTCATAAGAGGAGATATTATAGCCACAGTCCCTAGCGATGCACTGCCCAAACGTCAGCTCTGAGCGCCCGGGAATCCTGACATTGATGACGCCCATCCCGTCGCCCTTGCGATGCACCTCAAGGGACAGGTCTCCTAAGATCGGGCTCTTATTATGGACAAGGACGCCGTCGGCGAAATAGTTATGCTCGCCCTCGACGGTGATATCAAATACGGTGGCGAGCTCGGAGCCGGCGACAAAGGCGTGCAGCACCCGGACCCTGCTGAGGCGGGGCGCTGCGGCGGGCGACTCCTCCCACACCAGGGCCTCATCGCCGGCGGCGACTTCGCCGGCGGCCACGTACGCAGCGCGGTTTGCCAGATAGATGGGGTGACTATCGGTCAAAAGGAGGCACCGGCCGCCGTCCAGGGTCAAGCGCCCGTAGCGCCTGTCCTTATGCCTGAAGATCTGGGTGACTGCGCGCACCGTGATGCAGCGGCGCTCTTCATTGTAGGCGAAGACCTGCTGACCGGGCTGGAGCTTTTCGATCGGCAGCGGCCCTGCGGGCGTACTTATCATCGTGCCTGCGACGAGGCAGCCCTCAAAGGGGTGGCATGCCGTGGCGCCCAGCAAGGCAAGCGACAGGGGCAGAAGCGACTTCTTGGTCAGGCGAGGCTTGCTCATCATCTTTCTCCCAACTGATGAATAACGAGGCACTGGCTATCCTCTGCGCAGCGTTAGAAGCAGTTTCCAAGCCAGGGCCAGCTCCACCGGTCGCCCTCGGCAAGAGCCTGTGAGCACAGGCGTGGTCTCCTGGCTGATTTCATCCAGGCGCTGGACATTGGACCCGATCGGCCAGGCTGCGGGTCGATCGCGGCCTGCCGAAGCGGCTGCTTTTTCGCGCGATGATCTTGTACGCTCGGGGCATGCGTCATGTCCCGGGTCTTGCGGTTTTGTTGCTCTCGCTGTCCTGCAGTGGGGGTCATCGGTCGGCATCCTCGCTGTCGTCGGCACCGCCCGGGGGGACGGCGGCAGCGCCGTCACCGCCGACCATGACCTCCCGGTTCAACTTTACCCGTGCCATGGTCCCGATGCGCGACGGCGTGAAGCTCGAGACGCTGATCGGGATACCCAAGGACGCCGCGCGACCGCTGCCGTTTCTCTTGAGCCGCTCCCCCTATGGGGTGCCCAGCGATGAGGAGCTGGCCAAGCCGCGCCCCAAGAGCGCGCTGGAAGCGGACGGCTACATCCACGTTGTCCAGAACCTGCGCGGACGGTTCAAGTCCGAGGGGACGTTCGTGATGCAGCGCCCGCCGCGCGACCGCGCCGATCCGCGTGCGACCGACGAGAGCACCGATGCCTACGACACGATCGAGTGGCTCCTCCACAGCGTCCCGAATAATAATGGCCGCGCCGGAATGATCGGCGCTTCCTATTCCGCCTGGACCGCCACCATGGCGCTGCTCGATCCCCACCCGGCGCTCAAGGCGGTCGTCGAGGACGCCTCGCCGGCCGATCAGTTCATCGGCGATGACTCTCATCACAACGGCGCGCTCCGCCTGAGCTACTGCTTCGAGTACTCGGCCCTGCTCGAGCTGGGCAAGGATGACAACACCCAGTTCGAGTTCGATCGCCTGGACACCTATGAGTGGTACCTCGCGCTGGGACCCCTTGCCAACGTCAACGACCGCTACTTCCATGGCAAGCTGCCGAGCTGGAATGACCTCGTGGCGCACCCGAATCGGGACGCGTTCTGGGACAAGCAGTCCTTTGCCGCGCATCTGTCCAAGACTACCGTTCCGATCCTGAACGTCGCCGGCTGGTGGGATCAGGAGGACTTTTACGGACCGCTCAAGATCTATGAGCTCCTGGAGGGGAGCGACGCCGAGCACCGCAACTATCTGGTGGTCGGCCCGTGGAACCACGGCGGCGCGGGCGGGCCGGGGAGGAAGCTCGCTGACATCGACTTCGGCAGCGATGCGGGCGCGTATTTTCGCGAGACCATCCTGGCGCGCTGGCTGGGGCACTGGCTCCACGGCCAGGCGATGCCGCAGCGCCCCGAGGCGGAGGTCTTCGTTACCGGCATGAATCAGTGGCGGACGTTCGCCAAGTGGCCGCCGGACAAGGGAATTACGCCGACGAAGCTCTACCTGCGCGCCGGTGGGATGCTCTCCTTCGCGCCACCGACCGAGACTTCTGCCGACGCGTTTGACGAGTACGTCTCTGATCCGGCAAACCCCGTGCCGTACACCCGACGACCGATACGCCCCACCTACCAGGGCTCCGAGTGGGAGGTGTGGCAGCTCTTGGATCAGCGGTTCGTCGATCACCGGACGGATGTGCTGAGCTGGCAGAGCGAGGTCCTTGACCACGACGTCGTCATCGCCGGCGATCTGCAAGCCGACCTCTTTGCCGCGACCTCGGGGACCGACAGCGACTGGATCGTGAAGCTCATCGATGTCTATCCCGAGCAGCGGGTGGCGCCGCCCAAGCTCGGCGAGGAGAAGAAAGACAAGGACGCCCCCGCCGACCTGCGCGGCTACCAGCTGATGATCAGCGGCGAGATCCTGCGCGGGCGCTTCCGCGACAGCTTCGTCAGGCCGCAGCCGATCCCGGCCGGCAAGATCATCGAGTACAAGATTGGCCTGCACACCAACGCGCACGCCTTCCTCAAGGGGCACCGGACCATGGTGCAGGTGCAGAGCACCTGGTTCCCGCTGTACGATCGCAACCCGCAGCGGTACGTCGACAGCATCTTTTCCGCCACGGCAGCGGACTACGTCAAGGCGACGCAGCGGATCGCCCGCTCGCGCGCGGCGCCCTCGGCGGTGATCTTGCCGATCGTGACGCAGCCCTGAGCCGATCCACGCCGGCGCGGCAGCCTTGTCGGGAGCCCGCGCGACCGGCTCAGGCCGCGGCAGTGGTAAAATTCCTACCTTCTCTGCCGAGGAGCGACGCGAGCCGTCCGCAAGGCCGGTTGGTTGGCGCAAAAGCCGCAGCGGCCGTTAACGAGAAGGCGGCTGCCGTGCCGCGCCGCCTTTTTTGCTATGCTGCTATGAGCCATGCTTGGTGAGCTAGTTGGGTCCTATAAGATCGTTCGCGTGCTAGGTGAAGGTGGTATGGGCACCGTGTACGAGGCTGTGCACCAGTCCCTGGGTCGCCGTGCCGCCATCAAAGTCCTGCGCCCCGAGCACTCGCAGAACCAGGAGCTGCTGCAGCGCTTTTTCAACGAAGCGCGCGCGGTCAACATCGTCCAGCACCCGAGCTTGGTCAACATCTACGAGTTTGGCACCACCCCGGCCGGCACGGCCTACATCGTGATGGAGTTCCTGGCGGGCGAGTCGCTGCGCTCTCGGCTGAGCCGCCTGGGCGGCAGGATGGGGCTTGCCGCAGTACCGATCGCTCGCCAGGTCGCCAACGCCCTGGCGGCGACTCATCAGAAGCAGATCGTTCACCGAGATTTGAAGCCAGACAACGTGATGCTGGTACCCGATCCGGAGCTTCCCGAAGGCGAGCGGGCCAAGGTCCTGGACTTCGGCATCGCCAAGCTGAGCGGAGATGGGGGCGGCGAGGCGCTCAAGGTGAAGACCAAGACCGGCGCCATGATCGGCACGCCGACCTACATGTCGCCCGAGCAGTGTCGCGGTCTTGGGACGATTGACGGGCGCACCGATGTCTACTCGCTGGGCGTGATCCTGTTTGAGCTGCTGGGGGGGCGGCCTCCTTTTGTCTCCGATGGGCTGGGGGAGCTGATTGGGATGCACATGTTCCAGCCGGCGCCTGACCTGGCGCCGCTTGCACCCAAGACGCCCAAAGACCTGCTTCAGCTGGTGAGGCGCATGCTCGCCAAGAATCCGGCCGAGCGCCCGAGCATGGAGGAAACCGCCGCCACCCTGACTCGGATCGGGCGGAGCGTGTCGCAGTCGGCCTTGGCGATGCCCGCCCTGGGTGCGGGACCGCTTGAAGCGGGTGGTCCCGCCCCGCCGGTGAACACGACTATCGGGCAGTCTACCGGGCAGAGGCTGGTGGGCGCGCTGCAGGCTCGCCGACGGACTTTGGGACTGCTTGCCGGCACGGGGGCGCTTATCTTGGCCCTGGGCTCGGGCGTGCTATGGCCGCAGCTACATAGTACTCACACCAAGCCGAGTCCGACCACGCTCCATATCGAGCCGGCAACGCCACCTGCAGCTTCTTCGGCTCTGCCGAGCGCGCCGCCCGCCGCCGACGCGATCCCAGCGCCGACTGCAGTGACTGCAAGTGCTGGGGAGAGTCGCCAGAAACCTGCAGACCCCGCGCCCGGACTAGCAGACTCGACGCCTTTATCCGCCGCCCGTAGCGCTAAATCGACCGATTCGGCGCGCTGTCAGGCAGCGTTCAAGCGCGGACGTTACGTCGAGGCAGTCGCGGTCTGTACTGCCGCTCTCAAGGATGATCCGGACGAGCCCAACGTGCAGCGCACCCTGCAGGCCGCTCAAGCGGCAGCTGCTGCAGGGCCAAAACGTCGTCCGCAGCCCGGGTCTTCCACCAGTCCACCAACCGAAAACACCCAGCACAGATATGAAAAGGTAAAGCCTCTTGATTGACGTCATGATGACTTCACTCCGTCGCTGGGCTGCCTGGCCAAATCGCGCCGCCCTCCTTGGGCTGGCGCTTCTCGGCACCTGTGCGCTCAGCCAGCCCTGTCATGCCGACGAAAACCGGAACGTCGATCTGTTCAACGAGCGTTATCGCAGCGGCACCGAAGCCTATGAGAAGCAGGACTTCGAGCTCGCGATCAAGAATTTCCAGCTCGCCTACTCGATCAAGCTGGAGCCTCTGCTCCTATACAACATCGCCCAGTGCCACCGGAAGCTGAACCACGATGCCGAGGCGATAACGTACTACCAGTCCTTCCTCAACGCGCCGGAAGCCACCGACGGTGAGCTCCGCAAGAAGGCCGGACACTATCTCATCGAGCTGCGGGATCGCCACAAAGCAGAGACCAAGCTTGTCTACGTCGAAACCACGACCGAGCGGCGGCCGCTGTGGCGAATCGGTCTGGGCGCCGGACTCGTTGCCGCCAGCTCCGTGCTGCTGGGTTTTGGCGGGAGGGCGCTGTATCTGAACGGCGGCTGTGTGGACAGTCCTTCCGGGGGACAGCTCGAGTGCAATACAGTCCTCGATACGCAGGGCCTCGGTACGGGGTTGGTCGTGGCCGGGGTTCTGGTGGCGATCGGCGGCGCGGTGACGATTGCCATCCCTGGACGACGACACCAGGTGGAGCGGCCGGCCGCCCCAGGGCCGGAGACGCAGCCCGGGGTCCTCAAGCCTGTGGCCGCGGTTCTGCCGGCCGTTCAGCTGGCGGCCGGAGGGACGAGCCTGCCCACCGACTTGACGTTCTAAGAGATGCTTGGTGACCCGCGGAAGGAAGAGCCGACGATGAAAAGCGCTTTTTTACTTATGTGTCTGGGGCTTGGCGTATCTTGCTCCGATTTTACTCGCCCGTCTCTGGAGTCTCTGCGGTGCCCCGCAGTGCCGACAGCTACAAGTCCTAATGTCCCTGTATCCGGCGCCGACTCGAGTATATTTGGCTCAAATACGAAGAATAATGAATTCAACTGTAATACCAATCCGTCCATTTGTGCATCTTTGGGGAAGAGTTTCTCCTGTGACTCATTTCGAGGGTGCTGCGAAGAAGTAGCTCCAGGTCGCTGCAGCAAAAGCGCTGATTGTATCTTAAATGATAAGCCGGTCTGCGACTTGGCGAACGGAATCTGTGTGTTCTGTTCATCAACGAATACAGCGCTGGGCGACCAACAATGCAGCGCTTGGAGTGTAGCCCAGGTGGACCCGCTCAACCGCAGCCTGTGCATCAGTGGGCTTTGCGGTGAGTGCCGGACCGGAAATGACTGTAAGCGCGCGGGTAAGACGTTTTGCGACCAGACTGACAATATCTGTAAAGGCTGCACGATGCATAGTCAGTGCATTCCCGGTAGTGGGATCTGCAAGCTAGATCCGAGCCTCCTCGCAACTAACGACACACTCAGTGCTATAGGCGAGTGCGTGAGTACAGGCGATGTAGTGTACGTCGATAGAGGATACGCTAATTGTATGACCGGTGATGGAACGCAAGCAAAACCTTTCTGTGAGATAAATCAAGCAGTAGGTACAGGTAAATCGTATATTCAATTGAAGGGTAACGGCGCGGCCATGGCCAACATGTATCAGTCTGTGACTGTAGATAGTGGCAGACAGGTAGCAATTTTAGGACCCGGTCGCGATGTCCCAGCAGCTCAACAGGCTTTGGTTAGCGGTGTCACTGTGGCTGGAGGCGCGCGTGTTACTCTCAGTGGACTGTCGGTAACTAACAATTTTGGCCAAGCAGCTATACAATGTAGCGGCTCAGCCTCACTTTATGTAAAAAATGCGCAAGTTTTAAATACCTATAATTCTGGCGGAGGTATTTATGCGAATCAATGTGCCAAGGTTAGCGCTGAGAGAACGAGATTTGATTCGATTTATGGAAATGGGATATTGATTGTCGGAGGCAGTAATCATCGAATAATAAATAATGCGATAACTAATGGCGCGCGTAATTCTGCTAACTCTGTGGAGCAATACGGCATTCGATTGTCTGGTAATGCCGATGGGATATTTTCATTTAATACGATTGTCAATAACCTTCAGGGCATTCTGTGTGATAGCTCAGCCTCGATTACTGATTCGATTGTCGTAATGAATGGGACTGGCGCACAGGTGGCGGGCAACTGTACGACACTTCGAACGATCGTAGACGCATCGCGGGTGTCCCTCGATACTTCATATCAACTTACCGCTAATTCGTTGAATGACGCCTGTTGCGTTGACAAGGGCATGCCTGACGCAAATATGACCATCAAGGACGATTACTTGGGAACCAAGCGCCCTCTCGGGGGCGGGTACGATATCGGCTTCCACGAAGCGAGATAAGCCCTGGGCGGCAGCAGTCTGATTGCCCTGGGAAATCCCCATGGCAACCATCGCGACGACTCCAACCGGCATGTACCCACCGCCGGGCCTCCCTTAGCTGTGATATGAGAGTACCTATGATCGCCAGCCTGCGGACCGGCCTGCCGCCAATCTATGAGAGCCTGCTCCCGTCCTTCTTCGATGCGGCTCGGCCCGTCGAAAAGAAGGCTACCTGCGCGAGCTGCGCGATGTGCCCGCCGCCGGGGCCGCAGCCGCCGGGGGTGCAGTACTTCCGGCCCGATGCCAAGTGCTGCACCTACCACCCAAGCCTGCCCAACTACCTCGTCGGCGCGCTGCTCAAAGACGGCGATCCGAGCCTGGCCGAGGGCCAGCGCCGCGTCCGCGCCCGCATCGCCGCGCGCATCGGACTGACGCCCCGTGCCGTCGCCACCCCGCGCAAGTACCGCGTGCTCTTTAATGCAGCGCGCGAGCAGTCCTTCGGCCGATCGTTGCTGCTGCGCTGCCCGTACTTCATCGAAGAGGGTGGGCTGTGCGGCATCTGGCGCCACCGCGAGGCGGTCTGCTCGACGTTCTTCTGCAAGTATGACGCGGGTGCCGACGGCGAGACCTTCTGGCGGGCGCTCGGGCACTATCTGTCGCGGGTGGAGCAGGAGCTCTCGCAGCACGCGCTTGGGGTGGTCGCCCCCGAGCTCCCGCGGCCAGAGCCGCTGCCCGATGGACTCACGATCGAGGAGCTCGAGGATCGCCCGCCCGCCCCGGCTCGCTACGCCCAGTTGTGGGGCCCGTGGCTCGGTCGCGAGGAGGAGCTTTATCAGCGCTGCCATGAAGTGGTAGCGGCGCTGGATCAAGCCGCGCTTCCCCAGCTCCTGGGTGACGAGCACCAGGCGCTGCTCGAGCGCCTCGCCGCCGCCTACCACCGCGCGACCGTGCCGACGCTGCCCGCGCGCCTGGTCCTCTCGACCAAGCTGGAGATGCAGGCCGTCGAAGGCGGTGCGATCGCCACCGGGTACAGTCGCTACGAGCCCATGTTCCTCTCGGCGCCGCTCCTTGAGGTGCTCGGCGGCCTGCGCGCCGAAGAATCGCTGGCGGCGGCCCGGACGCGGCTGTGGCGGGAGCACCAGATCGACCTCCCTGATGAACTGCTTCTCTCCCTGCACCAGGCGCGCATCCTGGTTGAGCCCTGATACCCGCCTTGTCGCGCCTGGCGATCGCTGCCCGTTCATAAGACGGGGGACTTCTCCTTTCCCTTCGCGTAGTATTAACCTATGCACACTCTGGCTCGCATCCTGGTTGGGACCCTTTGGTTAGCTGGCTGCGGCAGCGACTTGGTCGCCAGTGGTTATCCCGGTACACCGAACGCGTCTTCGGATTCGGCGACAATCATGTACCAAAACGCCACGTGCGTGCCGGGAAGCGGGTGCACGTGTGCGGACAACGCCGCGTGCAAAGTAGACTGCGGTACGAATCAGTCCTGCACCGTAAACTGCGATAAGGCTACGGCGTGCGAAGTCGCGGGACGCGCAGGCACTGGTGTGAACTGCCAAGACGCTGCATCGTGCGCTGTCAACTGCGGCGCTGGCTGCCTTGTCAACTGCGCCAAGACCACGCAAAGCTGCGTGGCCAAGGTGGGCGCGGGCGGTGGCGTGAACTGCCAAGATGCAAACGCTTGCAAAGTCGCCTGCGATGGCAACTGCCTCGTCAATTGCGAGAACGCCAAGTCGTGCGAAATTGCGTGCAAAGCCGGCGCAAGCTGCGTGGTCAACTGTGGGTCGCGCGGCGCCAGCACGTGCTCAGATGGTCGCACTGCCTGCGGCGGGTGCTAGCGCCGAGCTGCCGCCAGCGAGCACGCCGCAGGACGGACTCGCAGACTCATGCCGCGGCCACGGGCGGATAGTCTCCTTAGCCAGCGCGGCGGCGGCGCAGTAGGAGCACCAGCATGGTCAGCGCGGCCAGTCCGGCGAACCACAGGCCGCCGGAGCCGGACGCCGCGGCGGGTGCAGCGGGTGCAGCGGGTGCAGCGGCGCAGCACAGCGCTCCGCCGTGCGCGGTGAGATCGCTCTTGCAGCGTCCTTTCGAGCACACTCCAGCACTCTTCGAGCAGCACTCCGAGCCCAGGCAGTCCTGGTTGTCCAAGCAGACCTCCCGGCACTCGCCGCTTTCGACCAGACAGGTCTGGCCGCAGGGGCACTGGCTGGCGGACACGCACTGCACGCAGCGGTCGCCCTTGCAGACCGTGCCCGGCTCACAGGCGATGGTGCACGGCGCGGCGCAGGTCAGGCTGTCCTGCAGGCAGCGCCCGCCGGGGCCGCAGTGGCTGTCGTCCAGGCACTGCACGCAGCGGGCGGAGTCGGCGCGGCCGAGCTCCGCGCGGCAGAACGGCTGCTCGTGCGGGCAGGCGCGGCAGCTGCTCCCGCAGCGCCGGTCGGTAGTGCACGGCAGGCAGTCGCCGCTCTCACAGTAGCTGCCCTGAGCGCAGTCGAGGTCGGAGCGGCAGGCGACGCATAAGCTGCCGAGCAGGCAGTGTGGGCGCTCGTCCGAGCAGCGCTCGCAAGCGGCGCCGCAGCGCTCGCGGGGATTGGAGTCCTGGACGCAGCTGCTGGCGGTGGCGGTGCAGCGCAGGGTATAGGGGTCGCAGCGCTGGTCCGGGCACTCTTCGTCCCGCTGACACTCCCCGCAGATGTACTGGTTGCCCGGGGTCTTGAGACACTGCAGGGTCCCCGGACAGCAGCTGCAGGAGTTGCCGGCGCAGGCCTCCTTGGTCGTGCACGGAACGCAGCGCTCATCACGGCAGACGTTGCCGTTGCCGCACTCGGCGTCTTTGGTGCACTCGACGCAGCGGGACCCATCGCACACCGGAGTCGCGCCGCTGCACTTCATGCAGGATGGCCCGCATTGATCGTTACTCTGGCACAGATCGCACAGGGCGGCCTCGTTGCAGAAAAACCCCGGACTGCACCCCGCCTCGCTGCCCGACAGACCCACGGACGAGCGCGGACACTGCTGACACAGCTCCGCGGTAGCCAGCGGGTGCTTGCCGGTGCGCGACTGAAAGAACCACCCCGGCTCCGCCAGCTGCAGACCCGGCCACATGGCGAGCGTCGGCGAGTCGGCGCTCGCCGATGGCGACTCGAAGGGCAGCGCGAACGCCGGCGGCGGCGGGTCGGCGCTTGTGTAGAAGGCCCACTCCAGCACGGCGGAGTTGAACAGCTGGGCATGGCCGACCTCGATCGGGTACAGCCCGGGCGCGGGAAACCGGAGCTTGTTGGTGATGCGCAGGCCCTCGACGCCAACCTCGGGGCCGGTGGTCATGACCAGCTGGCCCTCGCCCTTGCCGTCCTGCGGCAAGATCTCGAAGTACGCGCCATCATCGCTGCGGAACGCGACGTAGATGTCGTGGCCGATCCAGCTCTGCGGCACGTTCAGGAAGCCGCGGAAGCGGTTGCCGAAGTACTCCATGGCCGGCGGCACGGGGGAGGAGAACGGACAGCCCTCATCGCAGGTCCGGTTGAAATCGCCGATGGCCGTGTGCTCTCCGCTGACCGCTACGTAGCGGTTTGACAGATCCAGGGCGGTGCGCAAGGTGAAGTCGTTGCGCGGCGGGCCGTTGAAGCCCCCGTCCATGAGGACATTGACCTGATTGGCGAGCTCGCGAGGAGAGACCTGCGGCTTGCGGTCATCGAAGCGGAAGTAGTTCTTGGCGATGTCGCTCATCACCCGGTAGGCGACGCACAGGCCGTCTCCCGGCACGGTCAGTGCCGGCGCCTTGGGCTGAAACGGCGAAGGCAGGAAGATCGCCTCCGGCGGTTTGCCGAGCGCCAGCGGCGGCTTCACTACCAAAAGGACGAGCGTAGCCGCCGTGAAGATGCGCTGCAGGGTCGCTGAGCAAGTCGCCATAAGTGGCACTATACTTGGATGATCGGTCCAGGTCCATGAAAGAGGCCCCCCGGGGGATTTCCCCATAGTACTGGGACACCTTCGAGTGTGGATAGGGGCGCGGTTTAGTGAGCCGTGCCGTGCAGCGCGTCGCGTACGGCCTGAATATGTCCACCTTTGGCAAACCACGCGTAGGCGTCCGGGTAGATGCGCTCCAGCGCGGCGGGGTCGGCGCGGAACAGGGCAAAGGACTCGGCAAAGGACTCCTCGACTGTCGTGCGACCGTACTTGGTCGGGCCGCGTTCGGGACCGCGAGCGGCCAGGTAGGCGGCCAGCACGGGGCCCGCAGAGTGCTGATACGCAGCGATCAGCTGCACCCTGCGGACCAGGAGCTCGTCGCGAACGCGAGAGAGCGCCTTGGTCCGCTGGACGAGCGCTTGAAGCTGCGCGTCGTCTGGCCGATGCTGCGAATTATAGGTCTTCCACAGCGCGTTGAGCTGCAGAAGCTCGACGAGCTGCTGTTCCTCCTCGCGCTTGAGGGCGATTCGCGGATAGTCGGCAATCGCGTGCGCGATCTCGTGCAGGAGACACATCGTCGGCAGCGGACGGGGATGATCGGGCTCGCCGACGAACAGCGATTGATCGTGCCCTTCCATTGTATCAAACAGGCGAATCTCGCGCGGATCGTCCGAGCCTATCCCACCGTGATATTGAGCCCACACCTCGCCAAACTTGAATCCTCGCGCAGCCGTCTTGGCGCGCCTCTCGCGGACGAACGGGAGCTCTGCCGTCAGGATGCGCTCGTCGGCAGAGAGCAGAGACAAGGCCTGCTCCAGGGCGTACAGTTCGTAGGGGCGCCAGGCGCGATCCCGATCTTTGACGGGCCCGACTCCGTAGAGCTGCTGGAGCTGCTTCTGGGTCAGGACCAGGCCGGCAGCCGGCAACAGCGACGGCATCGGCTTGCCCATCTCCAGATGCACGGTGTCGTCGATGTCGTACCGGACACTCACAGGCACGAAACCATCGGCCTCTGTATGCGCGATCAGGTCTACCTCGATCCCCTTGTACCGGGGATGCAGAACAAACGACGTGGCATACAGGACGGGCAAGGGCAGCCAGTCAATATCCGGGGATCCGGACTCACGCGGATAAATGACCTTAAGGTCCCCATCAGGTGTCTTCAGCTCGATGCGCTTGATGCGGTTGCTGCGACTCCAGGAGTCCAGGCGAACCACCATGCGGCTGCGCTTCCACTCGACGAGCTTCGGCGGCTTGAAGAGATAGTCCGCATAGTAAGGCTGGGGCGCGCACGAAGAGGCCAGGAGGCACACGAGCGCGGTCAACAGACGACCGGCTCGTGGCCACCTATCAAGAAGGCGCGAACCAGGGCTCGATTGCTTGGCGACGGTGCGCGACTTTCTTGCTGCCACCATCGACTTACTCTACGACCGCGCACTGGAAGCTGGCGATCTTCCCGGTCGGTGGCGGCTGGTTGTCCTTGCGCCACACGCCCGCCACCGCTCCCGCTGCGCAGTTCACTTTACTGGGAGCGACGCAATAGCAGTCAGCGGGCTCGGCCGAGCATGCCGCAATCTTGGCTGCCAGATGGGGGTTTGGCACAAGCTTGGGATCGTTGGCCGCGTTTGGCGCGTCGTCGGTGGCGAAGAAGTCGCAGCACTTGGCGCTGCAAGCCGGTAGCGCGACGTCGGGGGTGTTGTGCGGGTTGCTTGCGTCGACGTAGCCGACCAGGCACTCCGGGATGCCGCTGGGGGTCTGCAGCGCTCGGGCAAAGCAGTCGGCGGGCGGAGTAACGATCTTGTTGGCGATGGCGGCCAGCGCGCTCGGATAGTTCGTAGCGTCGCAGATCGAGTTCTCGCTGGTGCTGTCCGACTTGAAGCGCCGGACAAAGCTCGACAGGCGAAGCTGGGCCTGACCAAAAAAACCGTTCGGATCCGCGGTCAGAGTCGGGTCAGGGTTGTAGCAAGCGGCTGACTGGGTCCGTCCCCGGTTCAGCCCCGCGCTATCCATGGGGCCATTGATGTAGTCGACAGTAAGCTTGCCGTCCTTGGCCTGGTTGGATGCCAAATTATCGAGCAGCGTCGGGGTCCAGATTCCCGCGATGACGAGGTTCGGGTTGGGCAAGTCAGCAAAAAAGCGGACATACTGGTCGATGGAATTGAGGACGCTGTCCTGGCGCAGCATGCAGTTGGTCTTGGCCCCCGGGGTATTCAGGGGTTCGCTGCAGCTCAGCGCCAAGGCAGTGCAGCGGTAGTCGACGTTGAAGCACTGCGGATCGGGACTTTGGTTGGGCGTGTTGCAAGCCGCGCTGCTCTCGTTGGGGGTCGCAGGGTCGAGGAGGGCGCGCTGGGCGAGCTGTACGGAGCAGTCATCCTCATCGGTGATAAGGAAGACGCCGAGAGAGCTACAAGTTCAACCGATCCGCAA
>DAOMZC010000002.1:6972-45876 GCA_035437965.1 Pseudomonadota bacterium | reverse complement strand
GGTGCAGAGCGGCGGCAAGCTGCGCATCCGCTTCGGCGAGGACCCGCGGGGCCTATTCCAGCCGCTGCCGCCCGCCCTGGCGACGGCCACCGGCGGCCGCGGCCCGGCCTGCCCCAAGCTCGCCGAGCGCGCCCCCGACTCCGCGCTGCCGCTGTCGGCGACCCTGCGGCTGTCGCGGGCGCTGTTCACCATCCGCACCGTCAGCGACGACGGCGAGGACCAGCGCTACCTGGCCTACAACGAAGGCGACGTGCTGCTGTGCACCGACGGGCACGAGCTCGAGGTCGGCCAGGCCCACTTCCACAGCCAGCGCCAGGTCGGCGAGCGCGCCAACGCCCCGGTCCAGCTCGGACCCGGCGATGGGCACGGGCCGGCGGCGCTGGTCGCCGACAGCCACGCCAGCCAGGACTCGGGCGAGGTGCGGCTGCGGGGCCTGCTGGGCACCGCCGGCAG
This sequence comes from Pseudomonadota bacterium, assembly GCA_035437965.1. Classification (GTDB taxonomy): domain Bacteria; phylum Myxococcota_A; class Polyangia; order Palsa-1104; family JAEUJZ01; genus CALFML01. Next base: position 45,423 of record DAOMZC010000002.1, on the reverse strand, counting down.
CGACCTCCACATCCTCGGCCAGCTGCGCCTGGAGCTCCTGGAGCACCTCCTGCGCGCCACCTTCCGCCACACCCACGGCGAGGCGACCGTCGACGTGCACGTCACCGGCGCGGCGGGCGCGCTGGCGGTGCGCGGCCACGCCGACCTGCGCGGCGCCCACCTCGTGCCCTACGACATCGATACGCCGCTCGACATCCCCACCGGCCAGCTGGAGCTTTACCCCGACCGCGCGAGCCTGCACAACCTGAAGCTGGTGGTCGACGGCGCCGAGACGATCGCCGACGGCACGGTGGAGCTCAAGAGCTGGACCCCGGTGCAGCCCGGCCAGATCAGCTTCCAGCTGCGCGGCGAGATCTCGGCCCGCCTCATCCAGTGGAAGTTCGCCCGCAACCTCGCCGAGGCGCGCGGCAGCCTGGGGCTGTCCGGCCTGCGGGTGAGCGGCAGCTTCGCCGAGCCGATCGTCGAAGGCACGCTGACCGCCAAGGACGTGTTCCTCAACCTGCGGCGCTTCCACGAGCTGTCGTTTTCCCGCGGCACCGTGCGCTTTGTGAACTCGACGACCCGCGGCACCCCGAGCCGCATCATCATCGGCCGCGTCGCCGGCGAGCCGGGCGGCGAGCCGCTCGTCGGCCTGGTCGATGGCGACGGCAAGCTCGCGCTCAACGGGCGCATCGAGCACAGTGGCCTGGGCGGCTTCATCAAGCCCGAGTGGCACAAGGCGCTCGACAGCGTGCGCCTGACCGTCAAGCTCGACAACGTGCGCCACAGCGCCGGCGGCGTGTACAACTTCGAGGCGACCTCGCCGGGCCTGCTGCTCACCGGCAACCGCGACGAGATGCACCTCATCGGCGACATCGAGGTGGTCTCGGGCCGCTACCTGCAGGACTTCGACCTCGCCGACCGCTTCCTCTCGGCGCGCCGCGTCACCGAGGAAGAGAAGCCCTTCTGGGACGGCGACGCGTTCCTCTCGGCGCTGGAGCTGAACCTGAACGTGCGCACCCGCGGCACCTTCAGGGTGCGCAACAACATCGCCGACCTGCGCCTGGCGACCACCGGCTTCACCGTCAACGGACCGCTCGTCGACATCGCCATGGGCGGCGTCATCCGCGTCGAGGGCGGGCAGTTCTGGGTCCCCGGCCTGCGCGGCGAGTTCCAGGTCAAGGGCGACAGCAAGATCGAGTTCATCTCGTCGGCGCGCTGGCCGGACACGCCGTTTGTCGACGTGCGCGGCGGCACCCGCGACTTCGACCAGAACGACCAGCAGCGCAACATCGAGCTGGCGCTGCGCGGCCGGGTCAGCGAGCTGAAGGTCGAGTGCCTGGCCTCCGAGGGGATCAGCAGCGCCGACTGCGCCAGCTACCTGGTGCTCGGCGACCTGTCGGACACCCTGCGCGGCGGCCGCTCGCAGGTCACCCCCGCCTCGCCGATCAGCAGCGCCCCGAGCGCCCGCGCCATCGAGTACGGCGACCCGGCCGCCAAGCTCGTGACCAGTCAGCTACTTACCAACCAGGTTGCCGACCCGCTGCGCCAGAAGCTACGCTTGGACACCGTGCGCATCCAGTTCGGCGTCAGCACCTTCGATGTGCAGCTGTGCAAGCGCTTCGGGCTGTACGTGCGCATGTGCGGCCTGGCCGAGTGGGGCATCCTGGGCAACGCGGCGGCCCACTACCGGGGCTTCGGCGAGCTCCAGATGTCCGACCTCACCGTCGGCCAGATCAGCCTCGAGCGCATCGAGCGGGGCTTTTCGTTCCTCGAGGACACGATCAACAGGTTCAAGCTGCAGGCCGGCATCCGGCTGCCGCTGCGCTACTGAATTTCAGTCAGTTTGGAACTCCATGTCCATCAGATCGGAAGACATCCAATGACCATACGCAACAGGGCTTCGCAGGCTGGGCGCCATCTTGAGACGGGGGCCGGCTCGCTCGGCGTGACGGGCGCGCTCGTGCTCGCCTCTTCGCTGCTCGGCTTGGGGAGTCCGAGCGCGGCCGAGGTCAAGCCGGCCGAGCCGGCGCGCGCCCCGGTGGTGCTGGAGCTCTTCACGTCCGAGGGGTGTTCGAGCTGCCCGTCGGCCGATGCGGTGCTGGCGCAGCTCGACAGCGCCGGGGCGGTGGACGGCCAGCCGGTGGTGGCGATGGAGCTGCACGTCGACTACTGGGACTACCTCGGGTGGCGCGACCCGTTCTCGTCGGCGGAGTACACGGCGCGGCAGGTGCGCTACACCAACTGGCTGGGCACCCGCAACTATACGCCGCAGCTGGTGGTCGACGGGCAGATCGATGTCCTGGGGTCCAATCGCAGCGGCGCCGCTTCGGCGGTGACGACGTCGGCCAAGCGGCCCAATCAGGCGATGGTGCAGCTCAAGCGCCAGGGCGACGGGCTGGCGGTGCAGGTCGCGGCGCCGAGCAAGCCCCAGGGGGCGGCGGTGCTGCTGGCGATCACCGAGAGCGGACTTAGCACCAAGGTGACGCGCGGCGAGAACTCCGGCCAGACGCTGCACCACGCGCCGGTGGTCCGCACCATGAAGGTGCTGGGTACCTTGCGCGGCGACAGCTATACCGCCCAGGTCCCGCTGCGCCTGGAGGCCGGGTGGAAGCCCGAGGCGCTGCGCGCGGTCGTGCTGGTGCAGTCGGAGTCCGACGGCCACATCCTGGGCGCCGCCGTCCTGCCGCTAAATAAGAAGTAAGGCGCCGCCGGCGCGGTTAGGATGTCCCGCCATGAGCGAGGGCGAGCGCTGGGACGCACAGGACTTGGCGGGCTTACGGGCGCGGCTGCGCGCCGAGTTCGAGCAGGAAGCAGGCGCGGTGCTGCTGAACACGGCGGGCATCGCGCCGATGTGCCGGCCGGCCCGGCAGGCCATCGAGCGGGCCGCCCAGGGCCTCGGCCGCGGCTGGTTCGCCATCGACGAGCTGTTCGCCGACTACGGCCGCGCGCGCGCCGTCTACGCCCGCCTGTGCGGCGCCCGGCCGACCGACGTCGCGATGTTCCACACCTGCGCCGCGGCGCTGTCGCAGGTGGCGCTGGGGCTGCCCCTTGCCGCCGGGGACGAGCTCGTGCTGTGGGATCAGGAATACCCGAGCAACGCCTACCCCTGGCACGAGGCGGCGCGGCGGACCGGCGCCGTGGTGCGGGTGGTGCAGTCGGAGCCCGACTTCTCGCTCGTCCAGGAGCGGCTGCATGCGGCGATCACGCCGCGCACGCGCGCGGTGGCGGTGTCGTGGGTGCAGTACCAGACCGGGGCGGTCACCGATCTTGCGGCGCTCGGCCGGGCCTGCCGCGCCGTCGGGGCCTGGCTGGTCGTCGATGCCATTCAGGCGCTGGGGCTGTTCCCCATGGACCTGCAGTCCCTGGGGGTGGACGCGGTGGCCGGCGGCACCCATAAGTGGCTGTGCGGGCCGCTCGGGCACGCCTTTCTGGCGCTCGCTCCCGGGCGGGCGGCGGAGCTGCGGCCGCTCCTGCACGGGGCGATGACCTACGGCACGCCCGATGATCGGGTCGATCCGCAGCGCTCGCCGTTTGCCGACGCGCGGCGGTTCGAGCCGGGCTCGCCGCTGCTGCTCGGCGCCCTGGGCGGCGCGGCGGCGATCGAGCTCTTGCTGGCGCTGTCCCTGGAGCGGGTGCACGCGGCGGCGCTGGAGCTCGCCGACCGCCTGAGCCAGGGGCTGCGCGAGCGCGGGCACCGGCTGCTGTTGCCGCGGGGCGGCGGGCTGCGCTCGCCGATCGTAACGTTCATTCCCGCGGGCGGCGCCGCGGTCGACAAGCTGGCCGGCTACCTGCTTGCCCAGCGGGTCGCCTGCTCGCGCCGCGCCGGCGGCATCCGCCTGGCCCCGCATGCCTTCAACACCGACGAGGACCTGGACCGCTTCTTCCACGTCCTGGACTCCGCCCCGTCATGCGCCTGAAGCGCCCGCATACGCGCGCCGCCCGTACTGCTGCGAGCAAGCCGCCCGCGTCCGCTCCCAAAAGGACCCCAGCGCCCTCCACTGCGCCAGCAGGTCCGCCGGCGGCTCGCTCGGCGCCAGCCGCTCGGGTCACGGTGCGTTCGGCTCTCCCCGATCTGAGTGGGGCCCGCACTGGTGCGCCGCCAAGGCGACTCCGTGAGCAGCCTGCCGCGGTGCGTGAAGGGAACGCGGCGCCGCCCGAGCTGCGGCTGTTTGCCGTCGCCACGCCCGGGCTGGAGCCGGTGGTGGCGGCGGAGCTGCAGGCGCTGCCCGGCGCGCGGCAGCTGGTGACGGTGCCCGGTGGGGTCGAGTTCACGGGCGACCTGGCCACCCTTTATCGCGCCAACCTGTGGCTACGCAGCGCTTCGCGGGTGCTGCTGCGCCTGGCCGAGCTGCGCGCCCTGCACTTTGCCAGCCTGCGGCGGCAGATCGCCCAGCTCCCGTGGGAGCGCTTCGCCCCCTCCCCGGTGCGCGTCACCGTCGCGGCCACCGCCCACCGCTGCCGCCTGTATCACTCCGGCGCCGTCGCCGAGCGCATCGCCCTGGGGATCGCCGACCGCGGCATCGCGGTGCTGCCCGCCGACTCGTCGCGCGCCGCCCCCGAGCTTCACCTCATCGCGCGCGGCGCCGACGACCTGTTCACCATCAGCCTGGACACCTCGGGCGAACTCCTGCACCGCCGCGGCTACCGCAGCGAGGATGCCGGCGCGCCCCTGCGTGAGACGCTGGCCGCGGCGCTCCTTTCGCTCTGCGAATGGGACGGCAGCACGCCGCTCCTCGACCCCACCTGCGGCTCGGGCACCCTGGTCATCGAGGCGGCCTTGCTCGCCGCGCGCCGTGCCCCGGGCCGCCACCGCTCATTCGCGTTCCACAGCTGGCCGACGTTCGCGCCGTCCGTGTGGTCCGCGCTGCTGGCCGCGGCCGACGCCGCCACCCGCCCGCTCCGCTCCGGGCTCCTGTACGCCGCGGATCTCGATCCTGCTGCCATCGCTACGGCCCGCCGCAACGCCGCCCGCGCCGGGGTCGAGTCCCTCATCACCTGGTCGGTGGCCGACCTGAGCCACAGCCGCCTTCCCGCGGGTCCGCCCGGCCTCGTCCTGTCCAACCCTCCCTACGGAGTCCGCCTGCGCACACCGCAGCGCCTTTACCACGACCTCGGGCGCCTCGCGCGCAGCGCCCCCGGGTGGCGCCTCGGTGTGCTCACCACCGACGCACGGCTCGCCCGCGCCGCCGGGCCCTTTGCCCGCAGCCATCCCTTGTTCAGCGGCGGGCTCCGGGTAGCCCTGCACCTGTCGGCCGGACCCCCGGAGCCATCGCCTCTGTTCTCTTCAGAGCCGCCGACCTCCAGGCCCGGTTAGCGCGTCGCTTCGATCGCGCCGTGCTTCTTGAAGATCTGATCGACGATGTCCCGGCACTGCAGGCTCTCGATCTCGGCGGTGATCAGAGTCTGTCCGGGACGGAATCGATCGGACAGCCGCTTGAGGTTACTCTGCAGCAGCCCGGTCCCGTAGATTCCGCCGCCGAGCGCCCCGCAGATGACGCCCAGGAAGATACCCAGGCCCATCGCCGCGCCGAGCGGCAGCGCCCACAGGTGGAGCGGCCCGGCGATGAGCCAGCCCATCAGCGCGCCGGCCACGATGCCGGTCGCGATCCCGATCGCCAGCCCCTGCCGGCCATCACACTCCGAGGCGCGCAGGTCATTGCCCTGCGTGAGCTGCTTTTTATGAACGAAGATGTGGCAGTCCTTCTCGGGAATCTGCGCCCGGGCGAGATCCTGCAGCGCAACTTCGGCCATCCCTGGTTCCTGGAATAGTGCGTAGATGACGTAGCTCATGTTCCACCTGTCTGTCTGGGTTCGGTCGATGTGACCCTGCTGCTGCAGGTTTGAGCAAAGCGCGTGCCAGTAGAGGTTTTCTCTTCTCGTCGCTGGCTCCGCTCGGCTGGCCGCCGCTCGCGCTCGCGGGTGTGCGCAGGTGTCGCGCTGAGACGTGCTGACACACTCAGCTGCCGCGCCGAGCGGGCCGGCGCCGCCGCGATCCCTCGCAGAGTTCTTCAGGCACGCTCCTTGCGTTGCCCTTGCCGCAACTACTCTTGTCCTGGAGATCATGGATGCTGCGAAAAACGCTCTGCTTCAGTGCCCTGGCCTTGCTCGTGGGAACTACCGCCTGCACCGGCAGCCTGAGGTACAAGGTGGATGCCGCGATGATCGCCGACCTGCCCCAGAGCGAGAAGCAGAACCTCGTCAGCTGGCAGGGCGATCGCGAGCGCGCCCAGAGTGAAAAGGACAAGGCGCAGATCGATCTAATGGCCGCCCGCCGCGCGCTCGATGACGCCCAGCTCGAGAGCGTCGCGGCGCGCCTTGGCTCGCAGAAGCTCCTGACCGAGCTTGATAAGGAACAGCCGCGCCAGCAAGGGACCCTGCTCGCCCGCCTACAGGCCGAGCTGCGCGTCGCCAAGCTGGCCGAGGACGCGGCCGAGGCGCACCTGCGCTTTTGCCGGCAGCGGCGGGCGATGAGCGAAGCGCAGCTGGCCGTCGCCGACACCCACCTGCAGCTCGCCGAAGCGCGCATCGAGCAGGAGCAGGCGCGCCTGGCCGCCCGCTACGGTCGCCTGCCGCCGCGCAAGCTCCCGGTCGCCACCTTCGACCAGCAGGTCACCGAGGCCGAGACCCAGCATACCCTGCGCCGCCAGGAGATCAGCAAGCACGCGACCCTGAGCAGCACGATCGAAAGGGAATACAATCAGAAGCTGAGTCTGTACACCCAGGCGCGCCTTCAGACTCCCAGCTTCACGCCGTTCCCGCTGACGCTCAGCTCCAACCAGCCCCTCCCGATGCCCGAGTAGTCCGCCGCTGCAAAGACCTGGTCGTGGGAGTCGCGGGCCGACCTTCGGGAAGGCCGACCCGCACGATGCAGCCGGCTTCACTACTTGATGTGGGCCTTGTGCTCGACCTTGGTCACTACCTCGCTGGCCACATGCCCGACCTTCTGGGCCGCCTCCTGCATCCGGTGCCCGGCCTGGTAGGCCGCTTCCTGCATGCGGTGACCCGCGCTCTGCGCCGCCTCGCTGACCTTGTTCTCTACCTTGTTTACTACCGAGGCCCCCTTGCGCGAGAGCTCCTCCACCTTGCTCGCTACCTCGGAGGTAAGATCCTTGGCCTTGTCCATGGTGTTTTGAATCGTGCGGTGAGTCATGGGAATCCTCCTTAAGGGAATTGTAGCAGCCGCTCCGGCGAGCGCCGCGCCAAATCACAGCGCGAGCAAGGCAGATGCCACAGCGCACAGCTGTGTCAGATTCGCATACTGAGTCAGCAGCGCACACCACATTGCCAGGGTTTTCCCGTCAGTCCTTTCTAAAAATCCGGAGTCTCCCAAGTACATTTACGCTGCGCTGGCAGAGAGTACGGTCGCACTCCGGAGTCCTCATCGAGCAGTCCGTGGCATACCCCTTGCTGTAGGCAACGTCACTTGTTTGCAGGCATTCCTAAATCAACTAAGGAGTCCGCCATGAAGGCCAGCTACCTGAATCTAGTCCTTGCCCCGATTTTCGTAACTGCTTGCGCCCACTCAAAGCCCGCCCCCGAGGAGCACGTCGAGACTCCGGGCAAGCTGCAGGTCTCCGACCCGGTCTTTGTCCAGCGGGATCCGGAGAGCAAGGGCAACTGCAAGGCGGATTCTGAGTGCCCGCTTGGGGATTTCTGCCATCCGGATCAGCGCGTGTGCTTCCAGAGCTATCCCAACCCGCGCATGCTCGATATCTCGTTCAACGTCGAGCCCGCGTGCAAGATCGTCAACGTCTACTTCCCTTATGACTCGGTCGAGCTCGTTCCCGAAGCCGCGCGCTGGCTGGACTACAACGTCCGCTGCCTCAAGAGCCGCGGCGCCAAAGCGGTCCACCTTGATGGTCACTGCGACGCCCGCGGGAGCCAGGAGTACAACCTCGACCTGTCCAAGCGGCGCGCCGACTACGTCAAGCAGATGCTCGAGCAGAAGGGCCTGAGCATCCCGATCACCATCCACGGCGAGGGCGAGCACGACCCGATCCGCACCGGCAAGACCGAGCAGGACTACGCCTTCAATCGCCGCGTCGAGTTCAGGCTCGAGTAGTCGGCCATCCCGAGTTCCTACGCTGTAGTTCAGACAACGTCAACTTAAGTCAAACCAAAAGGAGAGTTAGCTATGAAGACCCTTGCCTCTGCCATTCTCGGTACCGTCTGCATGCTCCTAGTTGGCTGCGGAGCCGTCTCCAACGCGATCGACTGCGCCGGCATCTGCAGCCGCTACAAGGACTGCTACGACAAGAGCTACGACACCGCGACCTGCGAGTCGCGCTGCCGCAACAACGCCAACGCCGACCAGAGCTACATGTCCAAGGCCGACATCTGCAACACCTGCATCGGCGCCAAGAGCTGCGCCTCGGCGACGTTCAACTGCCCCGAGTGCGTGGGCATCGTTCCGTAAGTCGGGGATTCTCACACCGGCATAAGAGGTCCGCCGCTACCGCCCCGATCGCCCCGATTGAAAGATCGGAAGGTAGCGGACGGACCTTTTTGTTGTGATTCCCGCTTAACTCAGCAGGTTTGGATGCGAGCGCTGGCTCTGCTGGAGCTCGGGGACGAGGTCGGGGACCGAGGTGGGCCGCCGGGTCGCGTGCAGGTGCTGGGTGATTGCCGCGCAGGTGAGCTTCGGATTGTCCCAGTGCGGCAGACCGCGGGTGTTGGGAATGCGCATGGCGCGGAAAACGCGGTTCTTCAAAAGGAGCTCGCCCAGGCGATCGAAGGACGAATAAGCGTCCTTGTCATAAAGTACCAGGGTGGGAGTCTGGACCTCCAGATAGACCCGCTGGAACACCTCGGGAACGGCGAAACGGCCGCCCAGGAACGCCCACGGGGCGCTGTCCGCGTTGGGCTGGTGCGAGGTCTGGTAGCAGTAGGACAAGAGGCCCTCATCGACAGGTCCGAAGAACGACTTGCCCAGGAAATAACGGATGCTGGCGTGGCTGCTGAGCAGGCTGAAGAGAGGCTGCGACCACGGCCGGCCGCTCAGGAGCCGGGGCAGGAAGTGCGAGAACCGATCGGCGCGCGGCGGCTCGCGGGTCAGGCCGGTCGGCGACAGCAGCGTCAGCGAGTGGAACAGATCTGGCCGCTCCTTGGCGACCAGCGCTGCGTGCTCGCCCGACAGCGACATCGCCACCACGTCGCTCGGCGGGTGGTTCTTGCTCAGGTGCTCGAGGAAGTCCTGCAGGGTGTCGGCATACAGACGGAAATCGTAGTCCGGCTTGCGGTCTGCAGGGGTCCGCTCGGACTGACCAAAGCCCGGCCACTCCAGCACGAAGGTCGGCCGCGTGGGCGCGAAGTGCTCGAACAGCGGGCGGACCTCGTAGGCCGAGGCCGCGGCGTTGATGGAATGCAGGAGCACCAGGGGATGGCTGTCGATCACAGCACCCTGGTTCCCGCGCGACTTGTAATAGGCGACCCGCTGGCCGCTGCGGTTATTGAAAAACTGCAGCGTGCCATCGAGCGCCGGAGAGAGCGAAGTAGTCATGACGCGCTCCTTTCACTTCCGGCGGGCCCCCACCACGAACGTGATCAGTGCGAACACGATCGCGATAAAGAAAACGATCTTGGCCAGCCCCGCAGCGCTGGCCGCCAGGCCGCCGAATCCAAAAGCAGCAGCCACAATGGCGATTACTAATAGAACTGCGGCCCAGTAGAACATCTGCATACTCCCTACTTGTTGGTTACCGGACAGCGTGCAGACAAGACGGCTCAGGGTCGCGCGCATAAGGCCGCGGCCCGAGCCGGCTCGTCCCCCTTCCACCCCGTGGGTGCACGAATAGCACAGCGTGCGGCTCTGACACACTCACTTACGGCTGGCCGCCTCGGCCTGCTTGGCCAGCGCGAACGAGCGGCCGCTGATGACGCAGCCGGTCAAGAAACCGACGGCGACCCCGGCGCTCACCGCGGCGCGGCGGCGCATCAGGAACCCGGCGAGGAAGCTGACGCCGATCGCCGAGCCGACCACCAGGTAGGGGTGCTCCTGGGTCGTCGTGCGCACCCACTGATCCAGGGGCTCCAGGCGCTCTTTGAACTCCTGGACGATCACCTGGGCCTCCTTCTCGGCCTGGCCCAGCGCGTCCTTGGCCAGGTCGGCGGCGTTCTTGAGCGCGTCGGAGGCGCTGTCCGCCGCCGCGTCGACCTGGTTCTCCGTCCGTGACTCGACAGCAGGCTTGCGCTTCTGGTTGTCGCTCATCATATCGCTCCCATGCCCATTCTTACTGCCGTTGCTGTTGTCGATTTTGTTGTGCTGCTTGTCCTGGTTCATGGTGGTCATCAAAGTTCTCCTTATAGGCAGGATTCCTAAGCAGGATTCATGCTCACTTTGGAAGGCGCCGGGCGCCCGGGTGCCCGCGCCTCGGCGGTCTCGGCCAGCGCGCGCGCCGCCAGGCGGCGGTGGAAGTGCGCCGCGTCGGCCGGATAGACCCCGTCCAGCCGGGTGCTGAGCGCGGTGTACACCGCCGAGGCCAAGAAGCGCACGCTCTGCGGATCGACGGTCGAGTTGCGCAGCGCCCGCTGGACCGTCGGGTGGCGCCGGTTGATGAGGAACTGCTGGCGGTCGCAGATGACGGCGCGCGGCTGCTCGCTCTCGCGGAGCTGCAGCCAGGCCAGGTTGACGTTGTTGAGCAGGCGCTCGTTGCGGCCGCGCACCGCCCGGATCTCCTGCAGCACCGCGGCGAGCAGGCGATCGCCGAGCGCGCCGGCGCTCCCTTCGGACTTGACCGGCCGGGGCAGCGGCCAGCTCGGCAGCGCCGGCGACGGCACCGGTGGCGGCGGCGGCAGCGCCAGCGCGCTGACCTCGTGCACCTGGCCGGCGCCGAACAGGCAGTGCAGGAGCGGCAGCAGCAGCCCGTCGGGATCACTGATGAGCGGTCGCGTCGCGGCCGGCGGCGCCGCCTTGCCGCTTGAGTACAGCACGTGGCCGTGCTCCTGGTAGTCGGTGATCACCGCATCCAGGGTCAGGCTGTCACCGGCGGGGGTGACCAGCAGCGGCGCCTCGGCCAGCGCCGGCAGGATGAGGAGCACCCGCTCCCCGAACGGCAGGCCATCGCTGTCCGGGTAGAGGGTGTCGATCCACGCCATGGCGCCGGGCGGCAGCTGGGTGGCCTGGGTCAGCTCGGCCGCCTCGCGATCCGGCGGCACCGCCTCCCACGACTCGGCGAGCATCGGCAGGAGCTCGCGGGTCACCTGGAAGATGGACAGCGGCTCGTCGCTGTCCAGGTGGCGCTGCAGCACCTCTTCGACGCGCTTGAGCGAGGTGGCGACGGTCAGCCGCAAGAGCGCCCCGTACTCGCGCTCGGCGTCCTCGGGGCGCCGCCCGGGGTAGTCGCCCCGGCTGCAGTACGAGCGCAGGGTGTCGTAGGCGCGGCGGAAGGCCGGCCGGGGGAACAGCGCGGTGGCCGCGGTGAGCAGAACCCGCCCGTACAGGGTCGGCCAGGGCAGCGCGTGCTCGGCCAGCGCCGCCAGCAGCTCGGGCAGCGCCGCGGCGATGCCGGTGCGCACCGCCACCAGCGCCTCGTTCTCGTCCAGGCTCTTGCCGCCTGGGTCGAGCCGCAGCTGCGGGTGATCGGCGACCGCCGACAGGAACTGCCCGCCCGGCAGGTAGAGCTCGCCGCTACCGAGGCTGCGGCGCTCGCAGAACAGCGCCACGGTGATCCGCGGCTCGGCCTCGGCCTCGTCGGCCATGGCGAGGAACTCGGTCTCCTCGATGAGCCCGAGCACCCCCTCGATGCCGACCAGCGGCACCGCCACCTCGCAGTCCCGGGGCAGCAGCAGCAGCTCGGCGTGGCGGGTGCTCTGCGCCGCGACCGTCTCGACGCTGCGCAGCCACGGCTCGGCATCGACCAGGCGCAGCCCCGGCAGCTGCTGACCGAGCTCGCTGAGCAGCGCGCGCTCGGCGGGGGCCAGGTACAGGATCAGCGGCGGCGGCTCCTCAACCGGCAGCCGGGTCGGTGACTGCGCGTGGGCCTTATACCACGCCTTCTTTGTGTCGCTGTCGGAGCGGCCGAGCGCCGTCCAGGTGGCCAGGCGCCTGGGCAGCACGGTCGGCGACGGGCAGAGCACGGGCAGCGGCTCGGCGCCGCGGGCAAGCTCCGCGAGCTCGCGCGGCTTTAGCAGCTTGCCGTCGAGCGCCTCGAACAGCTGCACCTCTTCGAGCTGCATCCACAGCGGGTGAGGGATGAGCTCCCCCGCGCCGCCCGCGCTCGGCGTCGCGACCCCCATCGCGGCGCGGGCGCTGCGCCGCGCCTCTGCCGACAGCACCAGCATGAGCAGCCGGCGCAGCACGCACGCCCGCCACGCCAGCGCGCCGCTCTGCGCCGCTATCTCCGCCTGCCCGGTGGGGACCAGGGCAAGCTGCTCGATCAGCACCGGCAGGGCGTCGAACAGGGCGTCCACCACCTCGGTGAGCGCGCCATCGCTGATCACGTCGTCGAACAGGTAGCTCGGGGTGAAGTTCCCCATCACCACCACACTCAGGTCGGGGGCGGGGAACGGCACCCGCTTCTCGACCAGCAGGCAGCCGTCCTTGATCAGGAGCAGCCGCAGCGTGCACGGCCGGTTGAGCAGCCGCTCGCGCGACTCCAGCACCTGCGGGCCCGACTCGATGCCGACCTCGCCGGTGAACTCCGGGCCGCTGAGCGGCGCGCGGGCGAGCAGCTGCTGGCTGGTCAGCCGCGGCTGGTAGGTGCGGCTCAGCCAGACCGTCCGGTTGTGCTCGCGCTTCCAGGCCAGCTGGATGGCGGCGTCGCGGCAGGTGAGCGCGCTGCCGAACAGCTCGTGCAGGACATCGTGATCGCCGGGCTCGGCAAGGTAGAGCACCACCGGCCGCTTGGGGTCGGGCTCGCGGCTGCGGTACGAGCTGTAGGCGATGGTGCGGTGCTGCGCCAGATCGTCGAGCAGGACGCGCAGCGAGACCATGTCGCCGATCGTCGTGTAGAAGATCGGGACCTCGAGCAGCGCCAGGCCCTTTTCGACCTCCAGCGGCCACAGCGAGCTGCCTTCGGTCACGACCTCGGGCGGGAACTGCTCGACCGGCAGCTGCGCCCAGCGCAGGAGCGGCGCCAGCCCGCCGAGCCGCGACAGGAGTCCGCGCAGCAGCGCCCGCAGGTGCAGGACGTCCATGAACGGCCCCTGCGTCGACCGCTCGCACAGCGCCGCCAGGAGCTCGACCTGGGCCGCCGCCACCGCGCGCAGCGCCGCCGCGTAGTGCGAGTCCTGGACCACGTGCTCGCGAGAGAAATCCAGCCGATACGCCGAGCTCTCGGCGAGCGCCAGGAAACCCGGCAATAGCTCGATCGGCAGCTGGGTGTCGACCCACACATCGTTCTTGATGAGCCGCAGGAAGGACGAGCTGAGCACCGCCGCCGGCGCCAGCTGCACGCTGCTCTCGGTCGGCGGCGCGGCGGGCAGCGGGGCGATGGCGACCGTGCCGGAGATGCCGTCGCTGCTGAAGGTGCGCGCGAACGCCACGTTGGGGAAGGTGTGGCCCTGCGAGATGATCCTGCCATCGAGCTCGATCGCCATGCAGGCGTGGTGGCAGCGCTCCTGCAAGAGGAGCTCCTCGGTCAGGTGGCCGCCCAGGTGATCGACGTAGCGCTTGAGCAGGTCCAGGCCCAGGCGGTGGCGGACGCGAATCTGGGTGAGCGGCGCGGGCGCCGGCAGCGTCCCCAGGCGGTCGGGCTGGCCGGGGCGCAGCTCGACGAAGGAGTCGCCGCTCTCGACGTGGATGAGCGCCGGATCGAGCTGCAGCGCGGCGCACAGGCCGAGCGCCAGGACGTTGCGCGCCTGCCCCTCGCGGCCCTCGCCGCGGTGGAGCAGCGCGGAGTAGAGCTGCTCGAAATCGCCAGCCGTGAACGGCTCGCCGTTGAAGCGCAGCTGCATGTCGTCGGCGCCGAAGCGGAACTCCAGGTGGGTCGCGCCCTTGAGGCTCGCCGCCTGGACGAGCTCCAGGACGTAGCGCAGCGGGTTCTCGAAGCGCGAGCGGCGGAGCTTGTCGCGCACCCGCTCGGGATCGATGGTGAACGAGCCCGACGAGACGATCTCGCCCTCGATCCGGGTGAGCGAGGTGAGCAGGCGCTGGCGGGCGATGAGCGGCGCCTCCTGGCGCTGGGCGCGCTGCTCCAGCGCCAGCGTCAGCAGGCGGACATTGAGCTCGCCGAGCTGCGGACTGCCAAGGAGGCACAGCTTGGTCAGGAAGTAGGCGCACAGCTCGGGCTCGCTCTCGGCGAGCGGCAGCAGGGTCTTGAAGGTGGGGTGGTCGGCGTTGAGCACCCAGGTGCTGCGCAGGGCCTTGTCGTCGCCGGGCTCCGGCCAGCGCTGGTCCTTGGGGTGCGCCGCGGCGAGCCGGCTGGCGGCGAACGGCTGCGCCTGCACGATGCACGGCAGCTCGCCGGCGCCCGAGCCGGGGTAGGCCAGGCTGCCGAGCTCCACGGTGATGACGGGCCCCTCGGCGGCGCGCACCAGCATGAGGACGGCGGTGCGCAGCGCCTCGGCCCCCGCCCACTGCACCTCGTCCAGGTCCTTCGGGATGAGCGGCAGCGGCAGCACCAGCGTCCGCTCCAGCCGCGGCGGCTCCCCGCGCACGAGCGCCCCGAGGAGCTCGGTCTGCCAGTCGGACAGCACCAGCTCGCCGGCGGCCACCGCGGCGGTGCTCAGCGGCGAGGGCTCGGCGGCGCTGTAGAGCCGCTCGGCGCGCGCCGCGTCCTGACAGGCGGCCAGCGGGTAGAGCTCCCCGTGCGGCGAGCACGCCACCAGCCGCTGCGCGCACGACTCGGGCAGCGCCGCGCCGCGCCGCAGGAGGTCGGCGACGCAGCGCTGCCACTCGACGAGCTCCGCCGCCGGCGGGCTCGGCTCCTGCAGCCCCTTCTCCAGCCTCGTGAACAGCTCCTCCACCAGCTGGCCGCTGGCCAGCGCCTTCACCGTGGTCATGAGCGCCTGGTAGTGCTCGCCGCGCAGCACGCCGTCGCGGCCGTGCGTGTGCTCCAGCGCCGGCGAGTCGATCTTGTAGGAGATGCCGGCAAGCTCGGAGGGCCGCGCGAGCAGCGTCAGACCGCACCCGTAAAGGGTGGCCCGCGCCGGCGCGCCGGGCGGCGTGAAGCCGACCACGATCGTCGCCCCGTGCGCCTTCGCGGTGATCTTGACCGGCGCCTCCAGCACCTCCAGGGAAAGGGGCCGGCTGAGCAGCTCGCCCTGATAGCGCAGCGCCACTTCGACGTGCGGACAGTCGCGTACGAGCGTCCGCCGCACCCGCCGCGCCAGCGTCTCGAACTGGCCGCGCTGCATGGTCTTGAACAGGCGCACCGTGGTGCCGTCCACCGGCTCGCTCAAGCGGATGCGGGTGAAGGTGCGATCGGGCTGGAACACCAGGCGCCAGCTCTCGCCGTAGCGCCCGGTGTCGACGCACACGGCGTCCGGCTGCAGCGCGAACACCGAGATGAACCCGGTGCCGAACTTGCCGAGCTTGGTGCGATCGCCCTCCTTGTCCGAGCTGAACAGGCGGGTAAGCCGGCTGTCGATGATGTGGCCGTCCATGCCCTCGCCGAAGTCGACGACGCGGATGATCGCGGTGCCGAGCTCGGCGGCCTTGCCGTGGCTGGCGTCGGCGGCGACCAGGCCGCCGGCCACCGCGAGCAAGGGGCTGTCGTCTTCGAACGTGCAGGTCACCTCGACCTTGGTGCTGCCGGCGTCGATCGAGTTCTGCACCAGCTCGCGCAGGAAGCACAGCGGGTCGGCGAACTGGCTCACCAGCTGCTCGAGCACATCTTCTACGGCGAGGTCCTGATTAATCTCCGGCTCGCTCATGCCCACGCCTCGATCCGGGCTCCGATCGGCGCAGCGGCGTAGATGATGTTGCGCGTTCCGGCCGCCTGACACAGCCCCTCCAGCGCCGGCTGGGTCGCCAGATCGGTGACGAACTTGCGATCGCGGAACACCCGGTAGTCCAGGCGTATGCGGGCGCGCTCGTACTCGGCGCGCAGCTCGACCGGCATGTTGTCGCGGCGAGGGCTCGGCAGCGGATCGTTGTTGCCGCTGGCCAGCAGGTCGCGCGCCGCCACATCGAGGCCGAAGGTGGCAATCGCCCCCCGCCGACCCGAAAGGAGCGCGCCGAGCGGCGGCGTCCGCGGCAGCTCGGCCAGGAAGCACGGCCCGATGGTGGCGCGCGAGACCCGGTGCACGGTGACGCCCGGCACTGAAGACAGCTCGATCAGCGTGTACTCGGCATCGAGCGACGCCAGCTCGGACATGCGGGCGACGAGCTCCGGGCTGGCCGCCACGTCCTGGCCGCGCAGCGACAAGAGCTGGTGCGACTCCAGGGCGGGCACCCGCTGCGACATCTCGACCGTGCAGCGCATGTACAGGTTGTTCTCATCGACCTTGTCGAGGATCACCCGCGCCGAGATCGTCCCGCGATCATGATCGATGCGCTGCAGATCGACGCGCATCGCATCGAGCGGCAAGAGCCCCAGCGAGCGCAGCCGGGCGCGATACAGCTGGTGGGCGCGCTGCACGTTGTGCAGGAGCGGCCGCGACCCGAGGTGGCTGGGCGTCGACGAGCTGATCGTCGCAGCGAGCGCCGCGTCGAGCTTGACCCGCAGGCACTCCTTGGGCGAGGGCAGCCCGGACTCGGCGTCGACGCTCAGCTTGGGATACAGCCCGTCATGGGTGCGCGAGTGCATCGCCGTCAGGTAGCCGAGCAGCCGCTGCGCCGGCGGGAACTGCGCATTCAGACGAGCAGAGCGGATAAACTCACTGACCCGCTCGAGATAGCGATCCGCATCCTCGGTCGAGAGTAGACAAGTAGTATTCTCTTCGTGGGACATTGTCCCCCCCTTTCGCAAAGCCAGTCACAGAGCCAGAACACCAACCTGAAGCGTGATTAAGAGCTCTCAGGAATCTGGCTTGCGAGCAATGCAGGGGACATGCCAATCCCGGCCAGCGGGGGACGCGGGGCGGAGCTTCCGACGAGCCGGAACGCCGGCTAGGCACCGACGACAGCGACCACGATGTCGCTCGGCTGGCCGACTTCCTTATCCTTGCGCACTCCCATCGCCCGATACTCGCGGATCTCCGAGGTATTCGGGAAAAGGAGCGCCGTCGGATCGATAAACGGCGACCGGGTGGCGCGCGCCAAGAGCTGCCACTGCGCCTCGCCCTTGCGCCGCATATACACGTTTATCCCATCGAGCGGACGCCGAGTGAACTTCAGCCGCACCTGCCCCGCCTCGGTAACCACCTGCAGCTTCGGCTTGATCGCGTCCATCGGCGTCGGCAGCGGGGCCTTCTTCACCACCCCCATCGCCTGCCCGATGCTCGGTGTCCAGCCGGGCAGGTGCTTGATGCGCTCGATCATCGCCCGCACCGCGGCCAGCGACGATTTTTTCACCTCGCGCGTCACCTTGACGGCGGCCCGCCACTCCTTATGTTTCTGATCGTCGGTCTTTATCGCCTCGGTAAGCTCGTCGCACCACCTTTGCTGGGCGGTGATCTCATCGGCAGTGAGGCCAAAGCGAGCTCCGTACACCGCGATGCGCTTGCTGTAGTTGTCGAGCCAGAGGCAGAGCTGCGGGTCGCTACGGGGGATGAACTCGTTCATGCAGGCGGAAGTCCTTGGATGTCACTATATTTTGAAGTGCCGGGGCAAATCAAGACTGAGATCAGGGGCATACACCTACAAAGGATCACTGTGCAGATCTGACACGGTGAGCTCCGGCGCCGCACCCAGGTAAGGACACTAGGACATTAGGACACTGGGACACTGGCGCAGCGAGCTTCAACTAGCGGCAGGTGACCCGGTAGCTGTCGAGCGAGAGGTTCTTTATCAGCATGTCGAAGTCGAGCGGGTTTGACTGCGAGCAGACGCTCGACTGCGAGCCCGAGTAGGAGATTGCGAACACGGCTTTATTCCGATCGATGAAGGGCTTCATATAGGAGCACTCGGAGTACTCCAGGCACTGCTCGTTGATCGCGAAGTCGTAGGTGTCGGCGAGGTCTTTAATCTGCAGCAGGTCGTTTTTGAGCCCGATCGACATCCCGCGCTTGTGCGCCTCGTCGGCGATCAGCTTGTTGTAGGCCAGCTGCTGGGCGTACGAGATCGAGAATCCGGAGTTATTGGTGTAGCCGTCCATGTTGTCGGCGTCCACCGCGTCGCAGCCCTTCTCCTTTGCCAGATCCATGCGCGCGGTCATGATCGGGCCGAGGATGGCGAGCTGGCGGACGTCCAGCCAGCGCTCGTCGGGGTAGCCGCCCAGGGTCGTGCCGAGGACGCTTGGTGGGAAGCTGCCGAAGTCGGGGCGGTAGGTCTCGGAGCTGCCGCCGCTGAAGTAGCAGATCACCTTGGTCCCCTTGGCGTGCAGCTGATCGATCGTGGCCTTGGAGGTACCAAACAGATCCAGATCGAACGCCTTCACATTCACCGAGGTATCCAGCGTGCCGGCAAACTGAATCTGCCAGCTCGTACCGGGCCTTGGAACCCACAGGCCGGTCGGAGTCGGAGTCGGGCTTTGGGCGGAGCCGGTGGTGTAGCTGAGGGCGAGGTAGTCGAGGTCGCAGTTGTCCGCCGCGCTCTTGGTCACAAGGCGCAGGCTGAGCTCGCGGCTGGCGCTGACGAAGTTCGCCGCGGTGCCGGTCGGCACGAACGCCAGCGGGCTCCACACCCAGCTCTTGGCCGCCTGGTTGTCGCCCACGGTGACCCAGCGCGCATTGGCAACGTCATACAGCTGGAAGCTCCAGGTCTGCGTCGCCTTGGCCTGGCCCTTGTAGTTGGTGAGCAGGGTGAGGCTGGCGAGCTGCGCCGGCGTGACCGAGGACGGCAGGGTGAAGGTGAAGGTGGCCTGCACCGCCGTACCCGGCGAAAACTCCAGGTAGTTGACCCAGGTGTCCACGGTCCCCGACTGGTCCTGCGTCGCCAGCACGGTCAGCGGCTGCGCGCTGACCTTGCCGCTCTGCAGGGTGAGCCGGGTCGGGAAGAGGCGGCTCTGCGCTGCCGCCGCGCTCGGCTCGATCGCCACTGCTTCCAGGGCATCGGTCTCGGAGTCGATCTCCGGGTTGCCGCAAGCGGCCAGAGTCCCGGCAAACAGAGTCCCAGCAAACAGAGTCAGGGAAAGTGCACCACGCAGAGCGGAGCGGCCGCCACTTGATACCATCTCAACATCGGTGGTCTTAACAGTACGTAGCGCCGGCATTGATACTCCTTCATGCGAGTTGCGTGCTGTCGTGGGGCGGTCGTTCACTCGTCGCGTCATTCACTTCTCCCGGTGACTCTGCTGTTCTGTTTTGGTCTGCTTTTTTTCAGTCCGGACAACCCGTCCTGGATGTCTCTCAGCGTATCGTCCGCGATCGCGCCCGAACCATCCCACATCAGCGTCGGAGATTTGTAGCGCCGTGGAAATATTCTGTTATTTTTTTGTAACTTTTTTTGGCCGGGCGGGGCGCATACATATGTCCTCAGGGGCATACGCATGTGACCCTCGGGACACACCGCCGTGCCCCTAGCGACATGTGCCCGGGGAGCGGAATTCGCTGATTTTTCCGTCGCTGATGGTGAGAAGTTGCCGGGCCGCTCTTGCGATCGAGGGACTGCGAAGCGCGGCAGATTCTCGCCTGCTTCAGCGATCGGTGGGCGCCGGCCAGGCGATCGGCGGGGCGGTCAGCCAGCCGATCGTCGTCGGCGGCGCCCTTTACGGAGCCGCGGCGGGCGCGGCGTGGGAGGCGGCGGGCGCGGGCTCGGCGAGCGGCGGCCGCTCGGGCAGATCGCCCAGGAGCATCCGGCCGAGCCCCACGGGCAGGGTGGTGCTGGCCTGGAACCCCAGGGCCGCCGCGGCGCGCTCGGGGCTGCCGATCGAGACGCGGATGTCGCCGGCGCGCGGCGGCGCCTGGACGATGCTCGGCTTTCGCCCCCACAGCGTGGCGATTGTATCGGCCAACAGCAGGATGCTGGTCGAGCGCCCGGTGCAGACGTTGAACACGCTGCCCGCCGGCAGCTTCGCGGGCGCCGCCATCGCCAGCTCCAGCGCCCGCACCACATCGCCGACATAGACGAAGTCGCGCACCTGCTGGCCGTCGCCGAACACAGTGATCGGCAGATCCTGGCGCAGCCGATCGCAGAAGATCGAGATCACTCCCGAGTAGGGCGACTTGGGGTCCTGACGCTTGCCGTACACGTTGAAGAACCGCATGCCCACCGCCGGCACCCCGTGCAGGTGGGTGGCGACGCGGGCGTGCAGCTCGCAGCCGAGCTTGTCGGCGCCGTAGGAAGACAGCGGCTGCGGCCCCATCCGCTCGTCCTGCGGCACCTGCGGCTGATCACCGTAGATCGCCGCCGACGAGGCGTACACCACCGGGATCGCCGGCCGCGCCGCGGTCGCCCGCGCGCAGTCGAAGATCGTGATGGTGCCGGTGAGGTTGGTCCGGTGGGTGCCCAGCCAGTCGCGGTTACAGCGATCGACCGAGGCCACCGCCGCCAGGTGAAAGCACCCGTCGACGCCGGCCATCGCCTGCGCCACCTTCTCGGGGTCGGCGACATCGCCGATGACAAGCTCGGCCTGGGGCGACAGGTTTTCCCGCTTGCCGGTCGACAGATCGTCCAGCACTCGCACCGTGTGACCGCCCGAAAGGAGCAGGTCGGCAAGGTGGCTGCCGATAAACCCGCAGCCGCCGGTGACTAGATAATGCGCCATCTTGGCTCCTCCGCTTTCCCAAGTTTCCTACGACTACTCGGATTACTCCACGGTTACGCTCTTGGCGAGGTTACGCGGCTTATCGACGTTGCAGCCGCGCAGCACCGCCGTATGGTAGGCCAATAGCTGCAGCGGCACGACCGCGACCATCGGCTGCAGCGGCTCGGGCAGCGCCGGGATCTCGAACATCTCATCGGCCAGCTTGCGCAGGTGGGTGTCGCCGGCGGTGCCGACGGCGATCACCCGGGCGCCGCGCGCCTTGACCTCTTCGATGTTGCTCATCATCTTGTCGTACTGGCTGCCCTGCGGAGCCAGCGCGACCACCGGCATGCCGGGGACGATGAGCGCGATGTGGCCGTGCTTCATCTCGGCCGCCGACAGACCCTCGGCGTGGATGTAGCTGATTTCCTTTAGCTTGAGCGCGCCCTCCAGCGCGACCGGGAAGTGATAGCCGCGGCCCAGGTACAGCCAGTTCTCGTGCTGGTAGAGCTTCTTGGCCGCTTCCTTTATGTGCTCGGACTGGCCCAGCACTTCTTTTATGTGCGCCGGGATCTGCGCCAGCTTGTCGAGGAGCTCGCCGTAGCGCTCCTGCGACAGGTGGCGGCGGCGGCCCATCCACAGGGTGAGCAGCGCCAGCACCGCGACCTGGGCGGTGAACGCCTTGGTGCTGGCGACGCCGATCTCGGGACCGACGTGCAGGTAGATGCCGGCGTCGGTGTTGCGAGCGATCGACGAGCCGACGACGTTCACCACGCCGAGGGCCAGGGCGCCCTTGTCGCGCACCTCGCGCAGCGCCGCCAGGGTGTCGGCGGTCTCGCCGGACTGCGACACCGCGATGAGGGTGGTCAGCTCGTCGATGAGCGGGTTGCGGTAGCGCAGCTCGCTGGCGATCTCGACCTCGGTGTGGATGCGCGCCAGGTCCTCCATCAGGTACTCGCCGACGAGCGCGGCGTGCCAGGCGGTGCCGCAGCCGGTCAGGATGAAGCGGCGGGTGCGGGTCAGCTCGCGCTCGACGCGCTCCAGCCCCCCGAGCAGCACGCGGTGGCCGATGCGATCCAGGCGCCCGCGCAGGCACAGGGCGAGCGACTCGGGCTGCTCGAAGATCTCCTTGAGCATGCGGTGCGGGTAGTCGGCCAGCGACAGCTCATCCAGCGCCACCGCGATGTGCTCGACGGTCTTGGTCACCGGGACGGCATCCAGGGTGACGGTGCGCAGGCCGCCGAGGGTCACCTCGACCGCCTCGTTGTCCTCCAGGTACACGACGTTGGAGGTGTGGGCGACGATCGCCGCCGCGTCGGAGGCCACTACATACTCGTTCTTGCCGATGCCGATGAGCAGCGGGCTGCCGCGGCGCGCCGCGATGATGCACCCCGGGTGATCGCGCGAGATGACGGCGATTCCGAAGGTGCCCACGACCTCGGCCAGGGCGGCCAGCACCGCCTCCAGGAGTCCCAGCTTGTGGTTGCTGCCCGCCGCCGCGGCGCCCTCGCTCGGCGCCGGCGTCGAACCGGAGCCGGCGCCGAGCAGGACCGGCGCGGCGTGCCCGACCGGCGGGTGGCCGTTGTGGCCGTTGTGGCCGTTGCCCGGGCGCACGCCGCTCTTGTCGCCGCGCAGGTGGTAGGCGATGAGGTGGGCCAGCACCTCGGTATCGGTCTGGCTGGTGAACACGACGCCGGTGCTCTGCAGGAACTGGCGCAGCACGGCGTGGTTCTCGACGATGCCGTTGTGCACCACCGCCACGCGCATGGCGTCGTCGACGTGCGGGTGGGCGTTGATCTCGCTCGGCTCGCCGTGGGTCGCCCAGCGGGTGTGGGCGATGCCGAGGCTGCCGGCGAGCAGGGTGTCGCGCTCGCCGCTTACCTTGCCTTCAAGAATAGAGATACGCCCGGCCGCCTTGCGTACCTGTAAGCCATTGTCGTTTACCATCGCCAGACCGGCCGAGTCATAGCCGCGATACTCAAGCCGCTTCAGGCCCTCAAGCAGAATCGGCAGCGCCTGCTGATGACCAAGATACCCAATAATTCCGCACATTTACCCCTCCCCTTACGAGTCAACGAGAACTGGATTTTGTAAATTCACTCTTTGCGACTGCCCGAGACGTTCTATTTGAATATCAGCTTAACCGAATAACCAATTAAACTCTTTCGGGCGCTGCTGGCTTGCCTTATTGCTTAATCGCAAATCGCCCGCCAAGCGGACGACAGGCTAGAACCACTCCGACGGGCTTCAGCGGCGATCGGGAATTCTTCCGATCCCTCTTGCTCGCAACAGACTTTAGTGTGGCGCGCAATTCCCCATGCGCCATTGGGATCAAAGATTTTCCCAGTCAGCCGCCTGAATTGGCTAACTAGGCGATATCATTGATGGTATTAAATTCCCTACATTTTATACTAAAAAAGCTGGCGGACGGGAAATTTCATTCAACTATATCCTCAAGGAGTTCGATTGTGCGGCACCTGACTTTGGGTCTCCTGTTGCTATCTACACTGAGCGAATTCGCCCACCCTCAAGTTAGCTCCGCGGGGCCCGCCGACCTGAGCGTTAACGCACAGGCCAATCCGAGTGTCGCTTTTTATTACGGTTCAAATCTACCCGGCGCCGAGCTTTCGCAGTTTGACCAGGTTGTCGTGCAAGCGGATCAGGCCGAAAAGGACCAGGTGGCGCTGCTCACCCGCCGCGGCACCACCGTCTTTGCCTATATCAGCCTCAGCGAGGTCAGCCCCGACGCAGCGGCGCAGCTCGACGCCAGCCTGCGCCTGGGCAGTAACCCCAGCTGGCAGACGGTGATCATGGATGCCGCCAAGCCGGGCTGGCGGCGGCAGCTCATCGACAAGGGCTTCCAGCCGCTGTGGGACCGCGGCTTCCGCGCCTTCTTCCTCGACAACCTCGACAGCTACCAGCGGGCGGTGCAGACCCCGGCGCAGCGCGCGGCGCAGGAGCAGGGGCTGGCCCAGATCATCAAGGAGGTGCACGACCGCTTCCCCGGCGTGAAGCTCCTGTTCAACCGCGGCTTCGAGCTCTTGCCGGCGGTCGGCCAGCTGGCCACCGGCCTGGTGGTGGAGTCGCTGTTCCGCAGCTACGACCCGAGCAAGAAGACCTACGGCGAGGTGAGCGAGCCGGATCGGACCTGGCTCCTCGAAAAGCTGCGCACCGCGCGCGACCGCTATCACCTGCCGATCACCGCGGTGGACTACGTACCCAAGGCGCAGCGCGAGCTGGCCCGCTCGACCGCGCGGCGCATCGCGGCACTCGGCATGACTCCTTTTATCAGTGACCACGATCTGCTGACGATCGGGGTCGGCACCGTGGAGGTGGTGCCGCGCCGCATCCTTGCTTTATACGACAGCTCGGAGCAGCGCGACCGCGGGCAGTACGCCGATGTCGCCTACACGCCGGTCCACACGATGGCGGCGGTGGTGCTCGAGCACCTGGGCTACGCCATCGACTACGTCGATGTGCGCGGGACCCTGCCGGGCGGCTCGCTCGGCGATCGCTACGCCGGCATCGTCACCTGGTTCACCGACGACCTGATGCCGGATCCGGGGGCGTATCGGGCGTGGCTGGCGGCGCAGGTCGACTCGGGAATGAAGGTGGCGGTGCTCGATCACCTGGGGTTTCTGCCCGACGCCCAGCTGCAGCAGCGGCTGGGCATCGCGCGCCTGGACCGCCGCCCCAAGGGCGAGCCGCAGCTGGTGCTGGCCAGCCCCGAGCTGACCGGCTTCGAGGCCAAGGTGAGCGCGCGGCGCAATGTGTTCTACCCCCTGCAGGTCTCGGGGGCCGGCGCGCGGCGCCTGCTCAGCGTCGAGGATCGCGGCGGGACGCGCATGGACGCGGTGTTCACCACGAGCTGGGGCGGCATGGCCATGAACCCCTACCTCACCGAGGAGGGCTACGACCACTCCTACCGCTGGATCATCAACCCTTTTGCCTTCTTCAAACAGGCGCTGCAGCTGCCGGAGCTGCCAGCGGCCGACGTCACCACCGTCAACGGCCGCCGCATCCTCATGGTCCACATCGACGGCGACGGCTTCCCGAGCCGCGCCCAGATGCCGGGCAACCACTACTGCGGTCAGGTGATCCTCGACAAGGTCCTCAAGCGCTACCAGATAAAGACCACAGTCTCGATCATCGAAGGCGAGATCGGCGCCAAGGGCAAGTGGCCCAAGCTCGCCCCGGCGCTGGAGCCGATCGCCCGCGACATCTTCGCCCTGCCCTACGTCGAGGTCGCGTCGCACTCCTACAGCCACCCGTTCGATCTGCTGCGCTACGGACACGATCAGGAAGACGGCGACATCAACGGAATGTTCCGCTACGACTTTTCGCTGAAGCGCGAGATCGACGGCTCGGTGGCGTACATAAACCAGCGCCTCGCGCCCAAGGACAAGCCGGTCAAGGTCTTCCTGTGGCCCGGCGCGGCGGTCGCTCCGCTTGAGGCGGTGGCGCTGACCAGCGGCCTGGGAATCTACAACATGAACGGCGGCAACTCCGTCATGTCGGTGCGCCGGCCGAGCCTGACCGAGCTGTCGCCGATGGGCCGCCCGATCGGTCCCTACTACCAGGTGTACGCGCCGGTGCAGAACGAGAACGTCTACACGAACCTGTGGCGCGGTCCGTACTACGGCTTCCGCGACGTCATCAGCACCTTCCAGCTCACCGACAAGCCGCGGCGCCTCAAGCCCATCAACATCTATTATCACTTCTACTCGGGCAGCAAGATTGGCTCGCTCAAGGTGCTGCAGCAGGCGTATCAGTGGGCGCTCGATCAGGGAGCGACGCCGGTTTACGCAAGTGAGTACATCCGCAAGGTGCAGGACTTCCAGCGCCTCACCCTGGCCCGCCGCCAGGACGGCTGCCTGCAGCTGCGCGGCGATGGCGAGCTCACGACGCTGCGGCTCGACAGCAAGTCCGGTGTGGGCGGCACCCTGGATCGCGGTCGCTCGCAGGGCGTAGTCGGCGAGCATGACCTTGCGCAGGGGCGCTACCTCGATCTCGACCAGAGTGGTCGCGCAGTGGTGTGTATGAACCCGGCTGGGCTCTCCCAGAAGGACGCGGGACGGTAAGGGAAAAAGATGTTGAATCCCTCAGATCTCAGCCAGCGGCCGAGTCGGCGTGAGCACCTGCTCAAGCGGTCTCACTTGATCCTCCTGGCGCTGGGACTGCTGCTTGTGCTTGCGCTCATCGCGCCGACCTCGAGCTCGCTCGTAAACACCCTGGCGCGCCCCGACAGCTTGTCGCTGCAGTACCTGCGGCTGATGATCGCGGTGCAGCCTAACGATGTCGGGCTGAAGCTGCGGCTGGCGCAGACCCTGTTTGCGCTGGGCCGGCTCGAGGAGGCGGCCATGCTGCTCGACTCGCTGCCGCGCACCGATCCGCAGCTGCAGGCGGCGATCGATCGCCTGGCGATGCAGCTGCACATGGCGCAGTACGCGCAGAATCCGGAGCGCGCGGTGAGTGAACCGGAGCGCGTCCAGCAGCTCATCAAAGAAATCGAGGCGCAGCTCGGGAAGCCGCTGAGCACCGAGGAGCTCCTGCGCCTGGCGGCGAGCAGCCTGAGCATCGGCCAGCCCGAGCTCGCCGGCCGCATCTACCTGCGCCTGGCGGTGGCCGATCCCAAGCAGCGCAGCAAGTGGCTCACCGAAGCGGCCAAGCAGGAGCTCGCGAGCAGCCAGCCGGCCGCGGCGGGCGTCCTTTATGATCAGCTGGCGCAGAGCGAGACCGATCCCCAGGCGCGCCGGCGCTACGCGCTGCTGGCCCTTGCGGCGCTCACCA
This sequence comes from Pseudomonadota bacterium, assembly GCA_035437965.1. GTDB lineage: Bacteria > Myxococcota_A > Polyangia > Palsa-1104 > JAEUJZ01 > CALFML01. Next base: position 18,985 of record DAOMZC010000002.1, on the reverse strand, counting down.
GCGCCAACCTGGGTGACAAGGCGCTGGCGTTCGCCAAGCGCTACCTCGAGCAGTTCCCCGATGATCCCGAGCTGCTCGCGGCGGCGGCCAAGCTGGCGCTCGCCAACGGCCAGCCCGCCGCCGCCGCCAACTACTACGACACGCTGGTGCGGGTGGTCCAGGACCCGGCCGAGCGGCTGCGCTACGCCAAGCTGGCGCTCCTGGCCCTGGGCGCCGCCGACAAGCCCGAGCTGGCGCTGATCACCGCCGGCCGCTACCTGAAGCTGTTCCCCGGCGATGTCGAGCTGCTCGCCGCCGCCACCCGGCTGGCGCTGGCCAACCAGAAGCCGCAGCTGGCCAAAGACTGGGGGCGGGCGCTGCTCGCCAAGCGGCCCAACGACGGAACCCTGCTCGCCAGCCAGCTCGATGTGGAGCTCGCGTCCGGCGATCCGCTCGCCGCGCTCGAGCTGGCGCAGCGCCTGGTCGCGCGCCGCCCCGGCGACCGCAAGCAGCGCGAGCGGCTGGCGCAGCTGGCGCTGTGGAACAACCGCCCCGACCTCGCGCTCGCCCAGCTGACCTACCTGGCGCTGCACGGCGGCGATCGCAAGCACCTGGAGCAGGCCCTCAAGATGGCGCCGCAGCTGTACGAGATGGAGATCCTCGCCGACCTCCTGGCGGCCAAGTCGCGGCGCGGCCGGCTGACCAACAGCGAGCTGGCGACCCTGGTCGAGACGTTCGAGAACGTCGCCCGCCCCGAGGAGCTCGTCCAGGTCCTCACCGCCTACCTCGGGCACTACCCGGATCACCGCGAGGCCGTCGAGGCGCTGGCCGAGGTGCACGAGCGGCGCGGCGATCTGGAGGGCGCGCTTGCGACCTACGAGAAGCTCAGCCGCGACTTCGGCAGCTCGATCAAGGAAGTGACCCACCGCGCCCAGCTCTTGTGGCAGCTGCACCAGCCGGACAAGGCCTACGTCCTTTTGCGCGACGCCCTCGATCACGCCGGCATCGCCAGCACCCAGGGGCTGCTCGGGCGCGCCGAGCTGACCATGCAGTCGGCGACGGCCGAGCCGCCGCTGGGCGCCCCCAGCCAGCGACCGGCCACCGAGGCGACCAAGCGCGCCGGCAAGGAGCTGACCAAGGAAGACAAGAAGCTCGAAGAGGACCGCAAGTCGTTCCTCAAGCTGCTCGCCGAGCTCGTGTGGCAGAGCGAGCCGCGCCCGGAGAGCCTGCAAGAGTACCGGTTCCTGTGGGCCAAGGGCGCGCTGGTGCGCGAGAGCGTCGAGCGCTACGTCCAGCTTGCCGAGTCGAGCGGCCAGGCCGACGAGGCGATCGGGGTCGCGGTGGACGCCTACCGGCGCTTCAAGGACCCCGAGTTCCTGCTGGCGGCGATGGACATCGCGGTCAAGCTGCGCCGCTTCCCCGACATGGAGCACCTCATCGAGATTGCCGAGCGCGATGCGGAGCTGTTCAAGGACAGCAAGCGCTACTACCTGACGCTTGCCGACTACTACTCGCAGCAGAAGGACTACGACCGGGCGCAGCGCGCCTACCTGCGGGTGGTGGCGCTCGATCCGCACACGGTGGCGGCGCGCGCCGACGTGCTGTGGCTGCTTATCGATCACAGCGACGATCGCGAGCGGCTGCGCGGCAAACACAACCGGGCGGCGCTGGCGCGCTTTCTGACCGATTGGGAACCCATCGCGCGCAATGAGCCGGCGCTGTGGCTGCCGTTTGCCACCGGCTGGGCGATGCTCGGCAGCACCAAGCGGGCGATCTCCTTCTACCAGCGCGAGTGGACGCAGCGGCCGACCGATCACCTGTGGCTGCTCGGCTATATCTCGACGCTCGATGCGGTCAGCCGCAGCAGCGACGCGCGCACCCTGCGCCGCTTCGCGATCGAGCAGCTGCGTCCCGAGGCGCTGCAGGCGGCGCACCGCGGCTCCTCGCCCGCCGAGCGTGAGAAGCTCAAGGCCTACGCCGAGCTCGTGCGCGATGCCTACGGGCCGGGCAAGGGCTCGCGGTGGCTTGGTGGCGTGATGCGCGCCGACCTCGAGCCGGAGGTGCAGAAGGGGCTCATGGCGACCTGGCGCAGCGACGGCGAAAATGCCGCGCCGAACAGCTGGGTGACCGACAGCAGCACCGTGACCCGGACCAATCCGTGGGGCCGCTACCCCAAGGCGCCCAAGCCCGGCCAGCTGCAGCAGCAGCCGACCCTGGCCGACGCCAGCACCGCGCCCGACGAAGAGGCCGAGCCGGCGCCGGCGCCGCTGCGCGTCCTCGATCAGGACGCCACCGCGGGCGAGGATCAGGTGCCCGAGAACGCCCAGATCGTCAGCCTGTCGGCCGGCGTGCAGACGGTCAACGACCTGGCGATCCTCAACACCTCGGTGTCGGCGCTGGTCGCCCGCGGCATCTGGGCGCTCGGCGGCCGCGTCGGGGTCAACCAGCTGTTCCTCAACGGCGCCGACGATCCGCAGGCAAGCGCCACCGAGGTCGACCTGGGGGTCTACGGGCAGTACCGCCACCGCCTCGGGCGGCTCGAGGTCGGGGTCGGGGCCAACCTGCGCGCCGACGCCAACCTGTGGTCGGGCTGGGCCAACGAGACCTTCCGGCTCGGGCGCGTCGGCACGCTGCAGCTCGGCCTGCACTTGAACGAGCTCGCCACCGACTCGCGCTGGCTGCGCATCTACGGCGCCCGCCACCGCGCCACCGTGGGCCTCAGCACGAGCTTCGCCGGCGACGGACTTTTAAACGTGCAGGGCAACTTCTACCACTACCACACGCGCACCGATCAGGAGATCGGCGCCGGCGGCAACCTCGACCTCGAGCTCGGCTATCGCATCCGCCGCGTGCGGCCGCTGTGGACGGTGCGGGCCAGCGGCAGCTACACCCGCAACTTCCTGCTCACCGACAAGAGCCCCGAGTTCGGCGCCGGCTCGACCTCGGCCTCGGAGCTCATCAACACGCTGCCGCTGGAGTTCGCGGCGGCCGGCGTGGGCACCCGCGTCGAGCACCGCTTCCCGGGCGTCGCCCCGATCGGCCCCGGCCGCTGGCGCTACTTCGCCGACGCCTGGGTCGGCTGGCTGTGGCCGGTGAACCTGGTCGGCTTCGAGATGAGCGCCGGCGTCACCCTGGCCCTGCCGCGCCGCCAGGAAGTGAGCGTCAAAGGCTTCGTCGCCAATAACCGCTGGCTCGGGCCGGGCGTGCTCAACGCCGGCGTGAGCCTGAGCTACACGTTCCGTTAAGAAAGCTGGGGGAGAATCGTCATGTACGTTCCGCACAATACTGACTCGCTGGTCCCACCGATTCCTGCCATCGAGCGCCTGACCTACCCACGGCTGCGCCTGATGCTGGCGTGGCTGCTCATGATGGGCCTGTTCTTCATGGTGACCCTGGCCGGGTGCTCCTCGGTGATGGACATCCGGCCGGGCATGCCGCTGAGCTCCGGGGCGCGGTGGGTGCTGTTGCCGTTCGGCGACTACGGCGAGACGCCGCAGGCCGGGGAGCGCGCCGAGGAGCTGGCCAGCTCGCTCGTGCGCGTGCGGTGGAACATCGATCTGCAGCGCTACCCCGAGACCAAGGAGTCGGTGGCGCTGGTCGACATCGATGAGCGCCAGCGCTACGAAAAGGCGCTGCAGTGGGCGCGCGCCGAGGGCTACGTCTATGGCCTCGCGGGCAGCGTGCAAGAGTGGCGCTACCGCAACGGCTCCGAGGGCGAGGCCGCGGTCGGCCTGAGCCTGCGCGTCATCAACATCCAGACCGGCCGGCCCGAGTGGGTGGCCACCGGCTCGCGCAGCGGGTTCGGCGCCCAGACCGTCAGCGGCGTCGCCGAGCGGCTCATGCGCGCGATGGTCGATCACCTGGCGCTGAAGTAGGGCCCAAGGACGCAACTTCATGCTGACGCACCTGCAACCGACTGTGGAAGACCTCCCGAGTCCCCACCCCGCGCTGGTGGTGCTGGAGTGGGCCGCGCTCACCCTGATGCTGCCGCTGCTCGGGCTGTGGTACCACCGGGCCGATCCGTTCTTCCTCCACGCCAGCTTCCCCTGGCTCATGCTGGCGCCGCTGCTCTTGGGGCTGCGCTATGGGTTCGCGTCGGGCCTGGGCAGCGCGGCGGCGCTCAGTGTGTTCATCTATGTCGCGTTTCGCCTCGGCCGTCCCGAGGTGCCGCGCTTCCCCGGCAGCCTGGCCCTGGGCCTGCTTTTGACCGGGATGCTCGCCGGCGAGTTCTGTGACATGTGGCACCGCCGCCTGCACCGCTTGAGTGAGCTCAACTTCCACCACCACCTGCGGGTGCAGAAGTTCACCCGCTCCTACCAGCTGCTGGCGCTCTCGCACGAGCGGCTGGAGCGCGCGGTCCTGGCCAACACGCGCAGCCTGCGCGAGACCATCACCTACCTGCGCGAGCGCGTCCTCACCGTCGATCCGGACTCGCCCGACAAGAGCGAGCTGCACCATCTATTGATGGAGGTGCTGGGCAGCTTCGGCTGGCTGCAGGTCGCGGCGCTGTACCGCGTGGATGACTACAACATCCTCATCCCGCAGGTGGTGGCCAAGCTCGGCAACCCCAAGCCGGTGCCGATCGATGCGCCGCTGCTCGTCGAGGCGCTCAAGACCAAGCAGCTGACCTGCATCCGCCCCGACAGCGCGGCGCCGCCGCGGCCCGCCGCCCAGACGCTCATGGAGGAGTCGGGCCCGGTGCGGATCTCCGAGGCGCTGCTGGCGGTCATTCCGCTAGTCGATGTGCACGGCAAGATGTGGGGCGTGGTGACGGTGCAGGCGCTGCCGTTCGTGGCGCTCAGCCGCGATCACCTGAATCTTCTGGCCATGCTCGGCGGGCACATGGGCGACCTCCTGGCGCTGGCCGCCGGCGGCGGTGCCTACGAGTTCCACACGTGCCTGATGCGCAGCCACAAGAACGCCCGCGAGCACCGGCTGGCCGCCACCCTGCTCGGCCTGGTGGTCGATCCGGCGACGGCGCCGCCGACCCTGTGGAGCGAGCTCCTGGAGCAGCACCGCATCCTCGATCAGCAGTGGCTGGCGCGCAGCAAGAAGGACCACCGCGTCCTGTTCCTGGTCATGCCGCTCACCGATGTCGAGGGAGTGCGCGGCTTCCTCCACCGCCTGGAGGTCTGGGCCAACCACCGCTTCGGCAAGCCGCTCGGCGAGCTGGGGGTGCGCTCGCACTACATCGAGCTCGGAGAGTCGGAGTCGGCGCAGGCGCAGCTCGATGCTCTGAAGGAAAGGTGCGAGATCCATGGCTGAGCACGCGCAGCCGCAGAGCCACCTGCCCAGCTCTGACATGATCGAGATGCTCAACCGCAACGATGCGCGGTCGCCGGCGCTCATCCGCAAGGGCCTGCTGCGCTGCCTGGCCGCCGTGCTGCTGGAGGTCCTGACGTTCTCCAGCGCGCTGTCGGGCCGGGTGAGCTGGCTGAGCGCGGTGGTCATCGTGGTGGTCCACGCGGGCGCCTGCGCCCTCACCGCGCAGGCCCTGCACAGCATGATGCCGCCGTCGCAGCAGGAGCCGCGCTGGTCGGGACTGCTGTTCCTGTTCGCGATCACGTTCTTCATGCCGCCCTTTGGCACCTTCGGCATGCTCGGGGGCCTGTTCGCCGAGCTCTATTTCCCCAACCGCCCGCCGCCGCCCAAGCCCTGGCTGGCGGTCGATTTCCCGGCGCTGCCGCACCAGCCGTCCACGGTCGCCGCCCGCCCGGAGTACGGCGACGGCGCGCTGTCGGCGATGCTGCGCTACTGCCCTTCCCCCGAGCGGCGCCTGGCCGCGGTGCTCGCGGTGCGCCACCTGCGCGATCACAACGACGCCGAGGTGCTGCGGCTGGCGCTTACAGATCCGGTCGATGACGTGCGGCTGCTCGCCTACTCGATCCTCGATCGCAAGGAGCAGGGGTTCAGCGGCCTGCTCAAGTCGTTCATCACCCAGCTGGCGACCGCGCGCGATGTCGGCACGCGCGCCAAGCTGCAGAAGCGCCTGGCCCAGACGCACCTTGAGATGATCAAGCTCGGCCTCGCCAAGGGCGAGGTGCAGAGCTACCTTTTGGCCGAAGGCCGCCGCCACATCGACGCCGCCCTGCAGGTGGTGCCCGACGATCGCGAGAGCCTGTTCCTGCTCGGCAGCATCGCCCTTCGCCAGGACGATCTGGCCACCGCGGAGAAGTCGTTCCTCAAGGCCCAGGTGCTCGGCATGGCGCTGGAGAAAGTGCTGCCGTACCTGGCCGAGGTGGCGTTCCGCCAGCAGCGGTTCCCGATGGTCGCCCACTACCTGCGCGCCATCGATCCGCTTTACTTCAATACCCAGCCGCTGCTCAGCAGCGTCGCCGCGCACTGGTTGGAGGAAGAGCACTCATGGCCACCGCGCTGAAGCTTTCTTTCCTGGATGCGATCCTCGCCCGCATGGGCGGCAGCGAGGCGGTGGGCGCCGAGCCCCGCAGGTGTCCCTTCGCCCGCTTCTTCAAGGCCAAGGCGCCGGCCAAGCTGCCCGACGGCAAAAACGGCGCCGCGCAGCCGCTCGCCGATGTCACCCTGCTCCTTGAGGGTACCTACCCGTACGTGAGCGGCGGCGTGTCGAGCTGGGTGCACCAGATCATCCGCGGGCTGCCCGAGATCAAGTTCGCGCTGGTCTTTCTCGGCAGTGATCCCAAGCAGTACGGCGCGCCCAAGTACAAGCTGCCCGATAACGTCGTGCTGCTGCAGACCCACTACCTGATGGAGGCCGGGCGGCGCCTCAAGCCCAGCCCCCGTCCCGGCAAGGTCGCGCGCTTCCGCGACAGCCAGCTCGTGCACGAGGCGCTGCGCAACCCCGAGCTGCCGATGCCGCCCGAGCTCCTGCACCGCTTCATCTCCAGCATCGGCGAGCCGGACGGCATCCCGGCCGACGACTTCCTGCTGAGCGAGGCGACCTGGGAGACCATCTGCGATGAGTACCAGAGCCGCTGCACCGACACGTCTTTCCTCGACTACTTCTGGACCGTGCGCATGATGCACGCGCCGGTGTTCAAGCTCGCCGAGATCGCCCGCAAGCTGCCGCCGAGCCGGGTCTATCACTCGGTGTCTACCGGGTACGCGGGGCTGCTCGGGGTGCTCCTGCACCACCGCACCTTGCGCCCGTTTATCATCACCGAGCACGGAATCTACACCAAGGAGCGCAAGATCGACCTCGCGCAGGCCGACTGGATCAAGGAGTCCAGCGAAGAGCAGCAGGGCGGCCTGCGCGGCGGCGTCGGCTACGTGCGCCAGCTGTGGATCCGGTTCTTTGAGGGCATCGGGCGCCTCGCCTACGACGCGGCGACCCCGATCATCTCGCTCTACGACGGCAACCGCCGGCGCCAGATCAAGGACGGCGCCGCCGAGGAGCGCACCCAGGTCATTCCCAACGGCATCGACCTCGATCGCTTCGCGCCGCTGCGCGCGCGGCGGGCCGACAAGGTTCCGCTGGTGCTGGGGCTCATCGGGCGCGTGGTGCCGATCAAGGACATCAAGACGTTTATCCGCGCGATGCGCGGCGTGTGCAACCGGCTGCCCGACGCCGAGGGCTGGATCATCGGCCCCACCGACGAGGATCCGGCCTACGCGCACGAGTGCGAAGATCTGGTGAGCAGCCTGAGCCTGACCGGCCACGTGAAGTTCCTCGGCTTCCAGAAGGTCGAGGACATCCTGCCCAAGCTCGGGCTGATGATGCTCACCTCGATCAGCGAGGCGCAGCCGCTGGTGCTGCTGGAGGGCTTCGCCAGCGGCGTGCCGGCAGTCGCGACCAACGTCGGCTCGTGCCGCGAGATCATCGAGGGCGCGGGCGAAGAGGATCGCGCGTTCGGACACGCCGGGGCGGTGGTCTCGATCGCCAACCCGGACGCCACCGCGGAGGCGGCGGTGGCGCTGCTCCAGGACGAGGCGCGCTGGCGCAGCGCCCAGCAGGCCGGCATCCGCCGCGTCGAGCGCTTCTACACCCAGCGCGACATGCTGGAGAACTACCGCCGCACTTATAAAGAGGCGATGCAGCGGCAGGGCCAGGGCCTGGTCACCCGCGCCGTCCCGCCGCCGCGGCCGGCGACGACCGCCGCGGCAGCGGCAGCGGTCCTGGCAAAAGCCGCCGCGCGTCCGACGCTTTGAAAGTCCACCCGAGGGCTCACCGCGGAGCGCGCTCCGCTGAGGAATATTCATGGCAGGAATCGGCTTCGAGCTCCGCAAACTCCTCCAGACCAAGAGCTTCCTGGGCATGCTGCGCGCCTACGGCTTTGCCGGCGCGATCAGCTCGGGACCGTGGCTCCTATCGATCTGCAGCGTGCTGGCGATCGGCATCCTCGGGCGCGACTCGGGGGCGGCGGCGCAGAACATGGTGCGCTTCCAGATCTCGGTCACCTACCTCATCGCCAGCACCCTCATCCTGACCGGCGGCCTGCAGCTGGCGCTGTCGCGCTTTGTCGCCGATCGGCTCTTTGAGAAAAAGCCCTATCTGGTGCTGCCGAACCTCTTGGGCGCGATCACCCTGACCAGCGTGTGCAGCGGCGCGCTCGGCACGCTGCTCGTCGCGACGCTGTTCCGCGAGCCGCTGGCCTATCGCGTGCTGATGGTCGCGACGTTCGTCACCTTGAGCAACATCTGGATCGTGGTGGTGGTGCTGTCCTCCCTTAAAGCCTACCGCCAGGTGCTCCTCTCGTTCGCCATCGGCTGCACCGTGGTGGTCGGGGCGGCGCTGCTCCTGCGCTCGTTCGGGCACCCTGGGCTCTTGCTCGGGTTCCTGCTCGGGCACGCGGTGCTGATGTTCGTGCTGCTCGGCCTGGTGATGCGCAGCTATCCCGGCAAGGGCCTGGTGGCGTTCCAGTTCCTGGAGCGCGAGCGCTTCTACCCGACCCTGTTCCTGGTCGGCCTTGTCTACAACCTGGCGATCTGGGCCGACAAGATCGTGTTCTGGTATAACCCAACGACCAGCGAGCACGTCATCGGCCCGCTGCGCAGCTCGCTCATCTACGACATTCCGATCTTCCTATCCTACCTGTCGATCATCCCCGGAATGAGCGTGTTCCTGGTCCGCATCGAGACCGATTTCGTCGAGCGCTACGACGCGTTCTACGACGCTGTGCGCAACGGCGACACCCTGGACAACCTGGAGCGCCTGAAGGACGCCATGGTGTACGTGGTGCGCCAGGGCATCTACGAGATCCTCAAGGTGCAGGGGCTGACCGTGATCCTGCTTATCCTGTGCGGCAGCCAGCTCCTCGGGGCGCTCGGCATCTCGCAGGGGTACCTGTATCTGTTCTACATAGACGTGGTGGCGGCCGGGCTGCAGGTGCTGCTGCTGGCCGTCCTCAACATCTTCTTCTACCTCGACCAGCGGCGGATCACCTTCGGCCTCAGCATGGTGTTCCTGGTGTCCAATACCGCCCTCACGCTGCTCAGCCAGTATCTCGGGCCGGAGTACTACGGGTATGGCTTTGCCTCGTCGATGCTGCTGACCAACCTCGTCGGCCTATGGCTGCTGTCGTCCAAGCTCGACACCCTGGAGTACGAGACGTTCATGATGCAGCACTTCGCCTAGCCCCCACCTGCTCGGCCTAGCACGTCCTTTGCAAAGCTTCGCGCTGACACCCAAGACGCGGAGATGGAATCGTGAGCACGACGCGCCGCCCCCCAGACAATCGCAGTAGCTCGCCCAGTTCAGGCAACAACTCAGCCAACGATTCAGCCGACGGTGGTCACAGTCACTGGGCCGCGGAGGGACGCCGATGATCACGGAGTTTTTCGCCCACCTGGGCGGCCGCGTCGAGAATCGCGTCCTTCATATGATCCATGCGACCGGCGGCTCGATCAGGGAGCACACCGACGCGATGCTGTGCCGGGCCTCGCGCACGGTGCGCCGCGGGTCGATCGTCTTCCTGCTCGCGCTCGTCGGGGTGACGCTCTTGGCGGTGGGCTGGGTGATGCTCAATCTGGCCCTGCACGCGTTCCTGGTCGAGCGCTTCTCCGTCGCGGTGGCCCACCTGGTGATCATGGGCCTCAACCTCGTCGCCGGGGGCATTCTGCTCGTCGTCGCGGCCAAGCTGACCCTGACGGTGGACGGGCCGATGCCGCTGCCGCGGCGCCGGCTGGCGCCGGTCCACCGTCGGTGGCCGCCGCTCCATGTCTCACCGGTGGAGTCGGCCAAGCCGATGCTTCCCGACTACAAGCAAGCCAACCTCAGCCTCCCCGCGGGCGATATCACCAGCGCCCTGGGAGCCACGATCGAGCTGGGAATCCTGGCCGCGCAGACGATCCCGCAGATCATGCGCGCCTTCCGTCGTCCGGCGAAGCAGTAGCGGCCGGCGCGCCCGGGGGAGTGCGCTCGGGCGGCACCGCACAGTGTGTCAATTCCGCACGTCACAGTCAGCCCGGGGTCTCCCGGGTACTGCCTGTCCCGCAGCAACATAGGAGGTTTGTCATGACCAGAAAGCACGCAGCGCAAAACTCAGCCCCGGTACATATCGGGGACACCCCGCACTCCAAGCGTAATCTGCTGACGGTGGCGGGCATCGTGGTGGGCGGCGGACTGATGGGACTCCTATACTGGCACTGGGGGAAAGAGGACCACGTAGCCATCCAAGAGCTGCAGCAGTTCCGCCAGCAGATGGCGACGCAGTGCAAGCAGGACCAGTTCGCCCGGCCGGCGCCCAAAGAGCTCAGCAGCCTGTACGCGGACAGCAGCCGCATGCAGCGGGTCGTGCACGCGCAGCTCGGTCACCTGGAGCGCGGGCAAGCCGACTGCGAGCAGATCTTGAAGTCCATCCGCAGCGTCGACTTCCCGGTCGAGTAGGCCGAGCCTGGCAAGGAGGTTCCCATGGCACAGGAAAACCCGAACACCGAGCCGCTCGCGACCTGGGAGAGCGAAGGCGGCAACACCGGCGCGACCAGCGATGCAAACGAGGACGTGCGGCCCCTGCCGCCGCTGCCGCCCGGGTGGAGCGCGCAGCCGCAGTGGGGCTTCGAGGACGCGAGCGGCCGGCTCGTCTACGAGTTCCACCGCGTCTACCGGCCCGAGGTGATCGAGCGCGACGGCCTGCGCTACCTGGAAGGGCGCCTGGAGCCGGAGCTGAGCTACTGGCTGGTGACCTGGACCGGGCGCAGCGCCAGCGGTGACGAGCACCCGGTGGCGCGGTGGATCACCTACGGGCAGGCGCGCAAGCAGTCCCGGCGCCTGAGCTTCAAGCAGTTCTCGACCGAGCGCGGTCCGTGGCTGCGGTCCCTGCTGCACGTGGAGGACATCACGGTGCCGCGGCCGGCGCGCCTGCGCGAGCAGGTCGTCCACTATCCGGCGATGGGCCCGAGCTGAGCGCGCCGCAACTCGACCGGGCTTGGGAGCTCAGCGCTTGGCCAGGGCCTCGGTCAGGTCGCGCAGGAAGACGGCCGGCGGACGGCCGCCGGCGGTGGAGTGGAGGACGCGGGGCTCGCCGGGCGCGCGCGGGTCGAGGTAGATGCAGACGGGGGTGGGCTCGGTCTTGGGCAGCTGGGCAAGGAGGCGGGCGACCTCGGGGGCGGGGGCGCGGGAGTCGGCGCTGATGCAGATGAAGCTTTCCTGCACGGCTTCGGCGATCTCCTCCTTGGGTAGCACGCGCTCCAGCAGGGCGCGGCTGCCGCCGCAGTCGGGGCGGCTCACGACCAGCAGCACCCGGCGCTCAGCGGCGCGCGCCGCCGCGAGTCCTGCCTCCACAGAGACAAACCAGGGGGCCGCCGCGCGGTCATCAAAGTATGGATGTCGGCCCGCACCTTCCATGCTCCGGTCCTCCACACTCTTGCTATCACGAGCGGGCCCGCCGCGCAGCACAATTCCCGGAGCGGGCGCATCGATCTGAGCCATGCGCCTAACGCAATACGAACCGGAGCGGGTCCTGTCACCTGCGGCACCCCGCCGCGGCGCGTCGGGGTCCCCGCCTCCGGCGCCACCCGCTCCTAATGGAAAGTTTTTGGCTTCAGCTGGGGCGCGGTTCGAACAACGCGCCTAACGCAATACGAACCGGAGCGGGTCCTGTCACCTGCGGCACCCCGCCGC
>DAOMZC010000002.1:0-6872 GCA_035437965.1 Pseudomonadota bacterium | reverse complement strand
GGCGCGTCGGGGTCCCCGCCTCCGGCGCCACCCGCTCCTGAGTGATAATTTCCGGCTTCAGCTGGGGCGAGGTTTAGTGTGGGACCTGGCGAGGGGCTAGCCGAGGACCGGCGCCTTGGGCGGCACCAGGATGATCACCTCGCGCTGGTCGAGATCAGCGCAGCCGCCGGCCAGGATCTTGATGTTGGCGCGGTAGACCTGGGGCGTGGTCGCCTCGGGGACGAAGTTGTTCTGGGTGGTGACGGTGAAGCTCACCGTGCTGCCGGGGTAGACGGCGGTGAACGAGCCGCCGGTGACCACGGGGGCGGGCAGGACCGGCGGCGCGGTCGGGGCGGTGGACGAGGCGGGGGTGATCATGGAGATGAAGTCGGCGGTGGTCTTGCCGGTGGGCAGCGGCGCCCCGTTGTCGCCGGTCGGGTTGCCGCTGGTCTGGGTGGTCACGGTGAAGCTGGAGAAGCGCGCGACGTTGGTGATGCCCGAGGTGACCTGGGCGCCGAGACCGGTGCCGTCATCGGGCAGCTTGAACACCAGCGGGCAGAGGCCGTTGGCGGCGGGGGGCTCGCCGGCGCCGCCGATGCCGGTGCAGCACTGGCCGGCGGCGCAGTTGGCGGGCCGCGCCGGGATGTCCCACGCCTGCGGCGGCACGGTGCTGCCGGTCGCCTGGGTGAGCTGGATGAGGTCGTTGGTCGCGGGGCAGTAGCCGTTGGGGTAGTTGTGCCGGTTGCCGGCGCCGTCGAAGACCGCGGACCGCAGGACCGAGACGCCGATCACCTTGCTGCAGATCGCCTGCAGGGCGGTGGTCATCTCGGTGCGGCTGTGGGCGGTGGTGGCCGAGGTGCCGGTGTAGTCGGGATTTTCGACCAAGGTGATCCCGCCGGTGTCGGTCTGCCGACACTGACCGCCCTCGCCCTTGGTGTGGAACAGGGCGTCGGTGATAAGGGTCACGATGGGCAGGGCGCCCTTGCGGAAGCCGACGCCGCCGATGCCCGAGGTGTTGGCGGGGATGTTGGAGACGCCGGTGACGATGTTGCCCTTGCCGGTGGCGACCTGGTACATCGCCTCGATGTGGCCCTCGGCGATGTCGGCGCCGCAGCCGCGCGTGCGGTTGCCGACGAGCAGCTTGCCGACGTTGCTCTGGGTCAGCGCCAGGTCGCTCGACATGCCGTTGAGGAGGATGAACGCCTGGTCGTCGGGACCGCCGGGGTTCTGCGAGCAGTTGGGGGTGCCGTTGTTGTTGGCGGGGAAGTCCTCGACGGCGCCGACGCCGAACCAGGCGTCCTTGGCGGCGGCCGCCTTGACGCCGGGGATGATGGTGTTCTGCAGGCTGTCGCGCAGGGCGACGATCGAGTTGGTCATGCTGCTGGTGGTGTCGACGGCAAAGAACGAGTCGAGCGACTGAATGTTGGTACTAAACTGCAGCGGCTGGTTCTGCGCGGGGCCCAAGTACGGCAATTGAAAGAAGAAATCGGTAGCGGGGCCGGTGGTGCGTAGCCATACCACGGTAAGATTGGCCACACCAGTGAATGTCTGGCCATCTACATTATAGGTAGCGGTAACGCGAGTGAACGAAATCTGGGTCGAGGCATTGACCGCGCTCGTAAACGTATTACCGCTTAGCGAGCCGACTGCGGGGTTATCGAGCTCCAGGGAGACCTGGCTGGTGATGTCATTGGTGTTGCCGTTGCTGCACACCGAGCGGACGGTGAACGCCTTCTGCACCGTCGCGTTCGGGGTGTTGAGGTCGACCTGGATGACATCGTTTTCGGGGGAGACGGTCAGGGTGGAGATTACGCAGGTGCCGTCGCCGGGCTGCTCGCCGCCGCCGCCGGTGCCCACCGTCGTGTTGTCGCAGTAGGCGAGTAAGAGGCCGGCGGTCAGCGCCAGCGCCATGGAGGGGACGAGCGCGCGCCCGGTTCGGGTGGAGAAAGTCCGCAAGCGCTTCAACATGAAGACTCCTTTGCCTTGGCCTTAGTTAGAGAACCCAATAAATGTGAATAGTTAGCTAGTTCGTGGTTATTTTAACGCGAAAAACGAATCTCCGTCTATTACTAATCCGATAAAGATTAGGGCTGCAGCTGTGGCTGTGGTTGGCCGAATACTGTCCGCGTACGATCAAGATAACAAATCAATATTATCGGTATCTTTGCTACATATCGGCTACATATCGGATGGTCACAAGGCAGAATAGTCACGCCGCGGGTCCCCCTTCCCTGCGATCCTTTTTTGCCAGCTGCGCTGTCAAAAAAGGATCTCCGGTCGGCCCACGGCTATGGCTCCCGATGGGGTTGCAGATGTGACCATCCAAGGAGCTCCCAAAGTATAGTTGCGCCGCGGGGTCCCCTTCCCGGCGATGTTTCCGTCGGGGGGGGGGCCTGCCGAAAGCATCTCCGGTCGGCCCACGGCTATGGCTCCCGACGGGGTTTGCTGGGGTCTGGCGAGACCTAAAGCGCTCGGCAAGACCGCTTGCTGGGCTTGTCGTGCACTCGTGGGTGCTCGTGGGTGCCCGTAGCTGCCCGTGGTTGCCCGTGGTTGCCCGTGGTTGCCCGTGGTTGCCCGTGGTTGCCCGTGGTGGAAAGTCTGATCTTGTCGTTGACGGGCGGCGGGCGGGGGGCCTACACTCACCCTCGGTGTTACTCAGGACACTGGACTTCCTTCCCCTTCACTGGAGGTACACGATGAAAAAGCTCCTCGGCATTGCGCTGGCTGGTCTCATCGCCACCACGGCGATCGGCTGCGGCCCCAAGGCGCAGTCGGGACCCGGCACCCGGGTTGCCCCGCCGGTCGACGGTACGGCGCCCCCGCCGACGTCTCCGGGCACGGCGACCGATCCGTCGACCAGCCCGGCGGCGACTCCGGCCCCTCCGGGCTAGTTCAGCTCAGCGCGCAGGCGCTGTCCGGCGGCTGCTCGGGGAAAGGGCAGCCGCTATTTTTTTGCCCGCGGTGCCCGGTTTTGGCCTCCTTTACCGGAGACTTGGGGCGGCGCGGCCGTCTAGCGGCGTTTTTATAACTCCTGTATCGTCTCTGGACATGCAAGCTGTCGATTTTGACTTTCAGCGCTACGTCGCTCGCCGCAAGGGGGCGCGCGCGGCGCAGGTACGCGAAGGGGCGGCCTATGCCTACCCGGGGGATGTGCGGCTCCTGCGCACCCTCGACCGGCTGCGCCCGGTGCAGCTGGCCCTGGAGGAAGCGGGGCGGCTGTGGAAGAGCGGTGCCCGCGCCGAGGTGCTGGGGCCGGCGGCGCGCGCCCTCGCCCCGCGCTTCGAGCGCGTGCAGCAGGCGGCGCGGCGCTGCGCCGAGATCCTGCACATCGACGTGCCGGCGGTGCAGATCGTGCCGCAGCCGGGCGGCGTGCTCACCCTGGGCACCGAGGAAGAGACCTACATCGTCCTGTCGCAGGGCCTGCTGGACCTGCTCAGCGACGGCGAGCTGCTCGACGTGCTGGGGCGCGAGTGCGGCCGCATCCAGAACGGTCACGTGCCCTTCCGCACCGCCCTGCACTACGCGACCCACAACGCCAGTACGCTGGTGCGGTGGGCGGTGCGCCCGGCGACCCTGACCCTGGAGGCGTGGGCGCGCCGCGCCGACATCACCGCCGATCGCGCCGGCCTTCTGTGCGCCCGCAACCTGGAGGTCTCGCTGAGCGCGATGCAGAAGGCGACGCCGCTGCTCGCACCGCCCACCGGCGCCGAGGCGGACGAGGCGGGCGAGCCGGCCGCCGACGCGCAGGCGCTTGGGCGACGGCAGCGGGCGCTCAGCCGCTTCGCCAGCAGCATCTACTATCGGACGGTCATCGGCCGCGACAGCGAAGACGGCGAGAGCGCCGAGGACTGCGACGCCGCGGTGGCCGACATCCTGGACGACAAGGACCTGCGAGAGGCGAAGAAGCCATGAGCGCCCTGACCGCCGAACACCGCTCGATCAAAGACGACCTGCTGGCGGTGCTGCGCGACCTGGCCAAGCTGGCCGACGACACCGGCATGCACTCGCTGGTCAATGAGCTCTTGGTGCAGCGCATCCCCAAGCTCGACGAGGAGCGCTTCGTCCTGGTGGTCCTGGGGGAGTTCAACCACGGCAAGTCGACGTTCGTGAACGCCCTGCTCGGGGCGCCGGTGCTGCCCGCCGGGATCACCCCGACCACCGCCACCATCAACCACCTGGTCTACGCCGACAAGCCGTGCGCCAAGGCGGTGCTCACCGACGAATCGGTGCGCGCCGTCGACCCGCGCAGCCTCAGCGAGTGGGTGACCATCGAGAGCAACAAGTCGGAAAAGGTCCGCTACGTCGAGGTCGGCTGGCCGGCGGAGATCCTCAAGGAGCGGGTGACCCTGGTCGACACCCCGGGCGTCAACGACATCAACGAGGCGCGCGCCGAGATCACCTACAACTACATCCCGCGCGCCGATGCGGTGCTGTTCCTGCTCGACGCCGCGCAGGTGCTCAAGCAGAGCGAGCGGGCGTTCCTCGAGCAGCGCATCCTCCGCCGCAGCAAGGACAAGCTACTGTTCATCGTCGGCAAGTCCGACCTCTTGTCGCCCGAGGAGAAGGCCGAGGCGCTCAAGTACTGCCGCGACAACCTGACGCCGCTCTTGGAGGCCGAGCCGGTGCTGTTCACGGTCTCGGCCAAGCAGGCGCTCGCCGGTCAGGTGGCGCAGAGCGGCATCCCCGAGCTGCGCGACTACCTCACCCGCTACCTCAGCAGCGAGCGCGGGCGGGTGCTCCTGGACAACGCGAGTGCCGACGGGCAGCGGCTGTCGTCCTACCTGCGGCAGAACCTGGGCATCAAGCGCCGCTCGCTCGAGCTGTCGCTGGAGGAGCTGGAGGCGCGCATCGCCCGGGTGCAGAAGGAGCTCACCGGCAAGCAGCAGACGATGCGCCAGATCCAGAGCCGCATCACCGCCGAGTCCGAGGCGATCAAGGCCAAGATCCGCATGGACCTGGAGGAGTTCGTCGCCGCCTTCTGCGCCGCCCTCCCCGAGGAGATCGAGCGCGCCGAGGCGGCGGACGTGCGCAAGTACCTGCAGCTGTTCCTGCAGGACACCCTCAAGGCGTGGGCCGAGCAGGAGGGCGAGCGGGTCGCCACCCAGCTGGAGCGGGTGGCCGAGGAGATCATCCAGATCACCAACGAGAACGTGCAGCAGGCGATGGCGACCCTGGCCGCCGAGCTCGGGCCGGCCGACACCCGGGTCGAGCTGCAGGTCGACACGTTGAAGTACGACGTCGGGATCTTCGCGCTCGGGGCGCTCGGCACCGGCATCTTCCTGTTCGTCAACACGTTCGTCGGCGGTCTCCTGACCCTGGCGGCGCCGATCATCGCGGTGCTGGTGCACGGGCGGCTGTCGGGTCAGATCAAGGCCCAGGCCAAGGAGCAGGCGCCCGAGGCGGTGCGCAACGCGGCGGCGGCGATCCTGCCGCGCTTCCAGCAGATCGTCGACGACTTCGCCGGCCGGCTGTCGGACTTCGTGACGGCGGCGGGGCAGGCGCTGCACCGCGGGATCAGCGAGATGCTCGACCGCGCGCTGGCCGAGCGGCGGGCGCAGGGGCTGGACGTGGCGGTGCGCGAGCGCGAGCTGCTGGCGCAGACGGATGCGCTGCAGGCGCTGGATGAGCGGCTCACGCAGGTGAGGCAAAGGCTGTGGACCTCTTTGACCGAGTAAGCCGGTTCGCCAACCAGTTCACCGATCTTCTCGGTGAGCTGGCCGATGATGTGCGCGCCCACGTCGAGCTCGGGGCGGCGCTCTTGGAGCGCGGCGACTATGACGCCGCGATTGCCGAGCTGGGGCTGGCGATCCTCAAGCGCCGCGACCACGCGCGGGCGCGCTACCTGCTCGGGCTGTGCTACCTGCGGCGCGGCCAGCCGGGCGACAACGCCGAGGCCAAGCGGGAGTTCGCGCTCGCCCTGGCGGCGCGCGAGGGCTACGCCGAGGCCCAGATCGCCTTTGGTGAGGCCCTGCGCCAAGGCGGTGAGCTGGAGCAGGCGGCCGAGAGCTACCGGCTGGCGCTGCCGCTCATCGCCGACGGCAGCGAGCGCGCCGAGGTCGAGCGCAGCCTGGGCACGCTCTACCTGGAGCTTGGCCAGATCGATAAGGCGGTGCGCGAGCTGCGCAAGGCCGCCTCGGCGATCCCCGATGATGCGGCGGTGCAGGGGCTGCTCGGGCAGGCGCTGCTGCAGAGCGCTCAGCGCAAAGGCGAGCCGCCGGGCGGTCCGACGTACGACGCGGCGCGGCAGTGCCTGGGTCGCGCCGCCAAGTCCGAGCACCCCGACCCGCAGGTGCTGGCGGCGCTCGGCGCGCTGCTGCTGGCGGCCGGGCAGGTGCCCGACGCCGAGAAGGCGCTGGTGCGCGCCCTGCGCGAAGAGCCGGAGCTGGTCTCGGCGCTGCTCACCCTGGGCAAGCTGCGCCTGGCCCAGGGCGACAGCGCCAGCGCCTACGAGCAGGCCCTCCGCGCCTACGCAAGCGCCACCCGCCCGACCCGCGAGCCGCGCCCGATCGTCGATGCAGCCGAAGAGACGGCCGCGCCAGCCGCTGCGTCGAGCGCTGCTTCCGCTTCGCCAGCTGCCGCATCGAACTCTGCTTCCGCTTCGCCACCCGCCGCGTCGAGCGCTGCTTCCACTTCGCCAGCCGCCGCATCGAACTCTGCTTCTGCTTCGCCAGCCGCCGCGTCGAGCGCTGCTTCCGCTTCGTCGTCAGCCGCGTCGAACTCTGCTTCCGCTTCGCCGTCGGCCGCGCCGAACGCTGACTCTGGGTCGCCAGCCGCCGCGCCGGCCGCTGGTTCCGGGCGGGCGGCGGCGCCCGAGCCGGCGCTGCTCGCGGAGATCCATACACTGCTGGCGCGCTGCCACAGCCGCAGCGGCGCCCCCGAGCGCGCGCTGTACG
>DAOMZC010000001.1:0-50851 GCA_035437965.1 Pseudomonadota bacterium | reverse complement strand
TCGGCAAGAACGTTACGTCCGTCGCAGAAGCAGGAAAAGGCGTTCCGCAGTCGCCGCGAAGTCCTGAAAGCTAAGCACTGGGGCTGCGGAAGTCCTGGGCGATGATAGCTGTTTTCCGCTCACTGGCGATCCGGACCCAGTACCCAGGATCATGACCCAGGCTGCCTTATCTCTATTTAGCCACGGCGCGGGTTAGCCACGGCGCGGGTTGGCCACGGCGCGGGCGGCGGTCTTAGTCGATGATGCAGGAGACGTCGGTCATCTTAATCAGCTCAGACTGCTCATCGGTGATGCTGCCATCCGGGCCGATGAGCAGCTTATGGCGATAGACATCCTGGTCCGGCCCGCAGGCGCTGCCAGTCGTGCCGATGACCTCATAGCCCCCAGCGACGCTCCGGACGACCTGGTCCATGGGCGCGGCGCAGTCGACAAAGTACCCGGCGCCGCTGGCGAGAAAAGCCGCCTCCTGCGCGGAGTCAATCGGGACCAAGAAAGGCGTAAGCGAGTCGCGAAGCAACGAGACCGACTGCACCCGATCGCCAGCAGTTGTGTACAGGGTAAGATAGCCTGAGCGAAGATAGTTCCAGGCGGGCTCGGTGCTGAGCAGCGCCCCCTTGCATTTTCTTGGATCGGTGGCCTTTTCACACTTGGTACCGATCGAGTCCGCCACGCAATCACCTGGCGTGGAACCGTCGTCCCGGGACCTCAGCTCGAGGTAATCGACAGCGCTGGCCGGGCGGAAATCTCCTACTTTATAGCACCAGGATGTGCGGGATACGCAGGCTGGCCAGGCAAGCGGATCGCGCAGCGGAATTTCCACTGACTCACCGGGGGCCGGCTGGCAGCCCGACAACGGCCCCAGTGGCAGGAGTAGGAAGGAAGTGAACAATGGGGAAAAAAGAAATCGTGCCAGAGTTTTTTTCATTCAAGTATCTTACTGGCGTATCTCACCGAGGCAAGCCTTCATCAAGTCCGCTGTCTCGATTTCTCAAGGTCCTGATTCGTCTACGCCATTTTCTAATCGCCGGATACTCAGCCGCCGTCCCGGAGGGTCTGCCGCGGCTGCCGGCGGACCGAGCGGCGCGCCACAGCAACTTCGACAGGACAGGTAACCCGGGTCTGCACTCGGTTCACCGGCGCTCAATGGAATCGGGGAAATCGAGCCCGCCAGACAATTTGCGGCTCTCGCGAGCCTACGACATGGTACGACAATGAATACGATGAGACTCGCACTTGGGTGCGCCGCGGCGTTTGCGCTGTCGCCGTTCGCGCTTCTCGCGTTCGGAGGTTTGCCCGTCGGTCTGGACTGGCGGATCGTCGCGTGGATCGGGTTCTTTGTTGCTGGGCTGGCGGTCGGCTGGCGGGCGCTGGGGTGGCCGGCGCTGGGGCTCTGGGCGGGCGCGGGAATCGTGTGGCTTGTGGTCCTGTGGCTTGCGGTCGAGCGCTACTATCCGTGCTGGCGGTACTCGAATGCCGCGTGGTGCGGCCACTTCTGCGATGACGATCCATGCGCTTGCCCCGAGCGCTCGCAGGGCGCTGCCGCATATGGCGCCGGACATGGCTGTACCGATTGAGCGGTCTTGGACTGGTGTTCAGGACGCTGGCTGATGAAGTCCCGCCGAACGATGCCCACTGGTCGGTATCGCCGGTATCCCCGGTATCCCCGATATTAGTAAACGAGCGCCTGCGGCTCGCAAGTGCCGGGAAAAACTAGGAATTCGCGAAATCAGCGGTAGACGCCTCGGCCGGCCTGGTGTAGAAACGTCACCCTTGGCAGCGTCAGTAGAACCATGTCCATGAGAACCGACTGGATATTCGAACGGATGGCTCAGTGGCCGAAGCGCCAGGCGATGATCCGTGGGGCGCGGACGACGACCTACGCCGAGCTGCTGGAAATGGGGGCCGGCTGGCAGCGCGGCTTTGCGGCGCGGCAGATTCTGCCCGGGCAGACCGTGGTGGTGCGCGCGGACTTCACCCCTTATGCCTGTGCCCTGATCCTGGCTCTCATCAAGCACGGCGCGACCCTGGTGCCGCTGACCATGGCGACGGCGGCGCAGCACGAAGAGCTGTTCGCGGCGGTGGCGGCCGACGTGGTGCTTACGCAGCTCCCGACTCCTTCCCAGAGCCCGGCGCCGCCCTCTGGCAATACCGCAGCGGACATCGATTTCCTATTGATGGGTGACGACGAGCGCTGGCAAGTACAGAGCCGCGCCGGCCAGACCCCGCATCCTCTGGTCGCGCGCCTGCGCGCGAGCGGCACCCCCGGACTGATCGCGTTCACCTCGGGCTCGACGGGCAAGCCCAAGGCCATCCTGCACGATCTAAGCAAGTTCATGGAGACCTATCGTGAGCAGCGGCGCAGCATGTGCACGATTACGTTCCTCAGCTTCGATCACCTGGGCGGGATAAACACCCTGCTCTATGTGCTGTCGAGCGGCGGCACGATGATCCCGCTGGCGGCGCGCGATCCCGAGACCGTTTGCCAGGCGGTCGCCGCCCACCGCGTCGAGCTGCTCCCCACCTCGCCCACCTTCCTCAAGCTGCTGCTGATCTCGGAAGCCTACCGGCGCTACGATCTGTCTTCGCTCAAGCTGCTCACCTACGGCACCGAAGTGATGCCCGAGAGCACGCTGCAGCAGCTGCAGGCGGTCCTGCCCGGGGTGCGGCTGCAGCAGACCTACGCGTTCTCCGAAGGGCCGCCGCTGCGGCTCAAGTCGCAGGCGGCGGGCTCGCTATGGATCAAGATTGACGGCGAAGGAATCGAGACCAAGGTGATTGATGGGCAGCTCTGGGTGCGCTCGCCCAAGGCGATGCTCGGCTATCTGAACGCGCCCAATCCCTTCGAAGCAGACGGCTGGCTCAACACCGGCGACATGGTGGAAGTGGACGGGGAGTATGTCCGCATCCTCGGACGAAAGAGCGAGATCATAAACGTCGGCGGTGAGAAAGTGTTCCCGGCCGAGATCGAAAACGTGGTCCTGCAGGTTGCGAACATCAAAGACGTAACCGTCAAGGGCAAGGCCAACGCCATCGTCGGCAACATCGTCACCGCGACCGTCACCCTCGACCAGCCCGAGGAGCCCGCGGCGGTCGAGCAGCGCGTTCGTTCCTTCTGCCAGTCCCAGCTGCCCGCGTTCAAAGTACCAGCCATCGTGCGCGTTGCCGGGCAGCCCCTGCACAACGAACGCTTCAAGAAGATCCGCACCGCCAGCTAGGAGCGCGTTCCCATGCAACCCGTACAGCCCCCATCGCCGGCCTGGCCAGACTCACCTCCCACCGCCGCCCGGCAGGTCGTCATCGTCAGCGGCGGCAGCAAGGGCCTCGGGCAGACGCTGGTCGCCGACCTGCTTGGACGCGGTCACATAGTCGCTACTTTCAGCCGGACGCAGACGCCGTATATCGCGCACTGCCTGGCCCGCGATGAGAAAGGCGATAGCTTCTACTGGCAGGCCATCGACGCCATCGACGTGCAGGGAGTGCAGAGCTTTGCGCGCGCCGTGATCCGTCGCTACGGCAAGGTCGATGTCCTCATCAACAACGCGGCGATCGTGGTGGAAAACATCCTCACCATGATGCGCAGCGATGACATCGACAGCCAGCTGAAGATCAACCTCGAGTCGCCGATCTACCTGACCCAGAGCTGCCTCAAGAGCATGCTGCAGCAGCGGCGCGGCTGCATCATCAATATCTCGTCGGTAAATGGCCTGCGCGGCAATGCCGGGATCTCGGTCTACAGCGCGACCAAGGGGGCGATCGACGGCCTGACGCGCAGCCTGGCGCGCGAGATGGGACCGGCGGGAATCCGCGTCAACTCGGTGGCCCCGGGCTACTTCCTCAGCGACGGCGCGCGCGACCTGCTGGGGGAAGCGCAGCTCGACCGGATCGTCCGCCGCACCCCGCTTGGCCGGCTCGGCACCATGGAAGACATGCTGGGGCTCGTTCGCTTCCTCATGTCGCCCGAGGCGAGCTTCATCACCGGACAGACCATCGCCATCGACGGAGGGCTCAGCTGCTAGGAAACCCCGGGTAAGGGCGCATCCAGGCCGGCCGCAGAATCCCCCCAGATACGTAGAATTGAGGGAGTTCCCATGAAACATGTAGCCCAGGCGGTGTTCGCCGCCCTCCAGCGCGTCGCGCAAGAAAGATCGATCCCCGCCGACCGCATCGTCGCGCACCACACCCTGGTCGAAGACATCGGCTTCAAGTCGCTTGATCTGGCGCGCATCGTCGCGATCATCGAGATCGAGCTGGACGCGGATCCATTTGCCAACCTGGTGCCGGTAACCAGCATCCGCACCGTGGACGATCTGTGCCGGGCCTATGAAAAGTGCTTCCTCCCCGCCGAGCAGGCCCCGGCGGCTGACGACTCCCCCGCGCCGAGCTCCCCGCGCGGCGCCAGCAGCCGTGAACACCAGCGTGACCTGCGCAAGCGCGCCCGAGATAAGGCCGAGTAGCGATGGGCTCGGAGGTCTTGGACCATCCTTCGGCGATCGCCGTAATCGCGATGGCCGGGCGATTTCCGGGCGCTCGCAGCGTCGATGAGTTCCGCCAGAACCTGGCCGACGGGGTAGAGTCGATTACGTCTCTGACCGATGCGGAGCTGCGGCAGCGGGGGGTCGCTGCGCAGCTCTTGCAAGATCCCCAGTATGTCCGGGCTGCCGCGCCGCTCGCCGACGTGGACGGCTTCGATGCGCAGTTTTTCAGGTATTCAGCGCGCGATGCCGAGATCCTGGATCCTCAGCACCGGCTCTTTCTGGAGTGTGCTTGGGAAGCCCTGGAGGCCGCGGGCTATGCCGATGAGACCGAGGCTACCGGACGCCGGCGCGCCATCGGCGTGTTCGCGGGCGCCGGGCCGGTGACCGCCAGCTATCTGCTGGCCAACGTGCATACAGGCGCCAACAACGCCCCGCCCGAGACCCGGGTGGCGGTGAACAATGACAAGGACTATATAGCGACCCGCGTCTCCTACAAGCTGAACCTGCGCGGGCCGAGCCTGACCGTCCAGACTGCCTGCTCTACGTCGCTGGTCGCCGTCCACCTGGCCTGTCAGAGCCTGCTCAGCGGTGAGTGCGACCTGGCGCTGGCGGGCGGCGCCTCGATCCGATTTCCGCACGCCGTGGGCTATCTGTACCAGGAGGGTGAGATGTACTCGCCCGATGGGCACTGCCGCGCCTTTGACGCCCGGGGTCAAGGGACTCTGTTTGGCAGCGGCGTGGGGGTCGTCCTTTTGAAGCCGCTGGCCGCCGCGCTTGCCGATGGCGACGAGATCGACGCCGTGATTCGCGGCTCGGCGATCAGCAATGACGGCGGCGACAAGATCAGCTTCTGGGCCACCAGCGCCGACGGTCAGATCGATGCGATGGCGGCGGCGCTGGCGGTGGCGGAAGTCCCGCCGGATACGATCAGGTACGTCGAAGCGCACGGAACCGCCACCGAGCTTGGCGATCCGGTGGAGATGTTCGCCCTTAATAAAGCCTATCGGATGGGCGCAGAGCAGGTCTGCGCCATCGGCTCGGTCAAGAGCAACATCGGCCATACAGAGTCGGCCGCCGGGGTGATCGGCCTTATCAAGGCGGTGCTGTCGCTCAAGCACCAGCAGATCTATCCGAGCCTGCACTTTCAGACGCCCAATCCGCGCATCGACTTTGCCAGCAGCGCTTTTTATGTGAACACCGCCCTGCGGCACTGGCCAGCGGCGGCATTCCCGCGGCGCGCGGCCGTAAACTCGCTGGGCATCGGCGGGACCAACGCGCATGTGGTTCTGGAAGAGGCGCCACCCGGTCCGCGCCCGGCCGCATCCGAGCAAGCTGCAGAGAAGAAAGAGCGCCGCTCGCACGAGCTGCTGGTGCTCTCGGCCAAGACACCGGCGGCGCTGCAGGAGCTGGCCCAGCGCTATCACGACCACCTGCGCCGCCATCCGGACCAGGCTCTGGCCGATGTCTGTTACACCGCCAGCACCCGGAGAGCTCACTTTGAGTGCCGGCTGGCCCTTGTCGCAGAGACGGCCGAGGATGCGCTAGCGCAGCTGCCGCAGGCTGCCGCGGAGCCGCTGCGGACCGGCCAGCCCGCGCCGGGTCAGCGACCGCGCGTAGTGTTTCTGTATACCGGCCAGGGCGCCCAGTCCGTCAACATGGGGAGGGCACTCTACGAGTCCGAGCCGGTGTTCCGGACGGCGCTCGATCGCTGCGATGCGCTCTTGCGAACGCACCTGGAAGCGCCGCTGCTCGAAGTGCTCTATCCCGATGAGCAGCGAGCCGCCGGGGCCCGCGCCACCTTGGCGCAGACTGTCTATACCCAGCCAGCGCTGTTCGCGGTGGAGTATGCGCTGACCCGCCTGTGGGAATCGTGGGGAGTCCTCCCGGACGTGGTGATGGGGCACAGCGTCGGTGAGCTGGTGGCCGCCTGCGTGGCGGGGGTCTTCACGCTTGAAGATGCCCTCAAGCTCGTCGCGGCGCGCGGGCGTCTGATGCAGGCGCTGCCGCAGACCGGAATGATGGCTGCCGTCTGGGCCGGTGAAGACGCGGTGCGCGCCGCACTGGCGCCGTATGAAGACACGGTCGCCATCGCCGGATATAACGGCCCGCAGCACCTGACCATCTCCGGTGCGCGGTCGGCGGTGCAAGCGGTGATGAAGGCGCTTGCGGCGCAGGCGATTCAGACCCGAGAGCTTGAGGTCTCGCACGCCTTTCACTCTCCGCTCATGGAGCCGATGCTGGGTGAGTATGCGGCGCTGGCCAGGACCCTTGCCTTTGCGCCGCCGCGGCTCGCCTTGGTGTCTACGGTAACTGGAGAGCGGGCCAAAAGCGCCGTTGCGACGGCTGAATATTGGGTGCACCAGGTCCGGCAGCCGGTGCGCTTTTCGGCGGGCGTTCAGACGCTGCAGGCAGACGGCCACAGCGTGCTTGTCGAAGTGGGTCCGAGTCCGGTCCTGCTCGGCCTGGCAAGGTCCAGCCTGGAAGCCGACGGCGCTTCCGGTCACGCGCTGCTGCCCAGCTTGCGCGCCGGAGCCGCGGACCGGCAAGTCATCCTGAGGAGCCTTGGCGAGCTCTATGTACGCGGCGCCCAGATCAACTGGAAGAAGGTCGCCGCAGGTGAGCAGCACCGGCGGGTCCGCCTGCCTACCTATCCGTTCCAGCGCACGCGCTATCACAGGGCGCCAGCGGCCTCCGCCACTCCGGAAAGCGGCGCCGTACGGTCCGGCCGAGCCGCCGCCAGCGTCCATCCCCTGCTCGGTCAGCGGCTGCCTTCACCGCTGCGCGCCATCCAGTTCGAGACGCAAGTCAGCGCCACCGACCCCGCCTATCTGGCGCACCACCAGCTCGGCGGCAGCTCGGTCTTTCCCGCCAGCGGGTACTACGAGATGGGCCTGGCTGCGGGCCAGCTTGCCGTCGGTGGCGAGCTGGTCGAGCTGGCAGCCGTCCGCCTGCACAAGGCCCTGCTTCTGGCGGCGGACCAGCCGCTCACGCTGCAGTGCATCGTGACTCCAGTGGGCAGCCAGCTCGAGTTTCAGGTCTACAGCTTGCCCGCGCAGGACGCCGAGATGGGCGGCGCGGGAGCGACTGGGCAGCAGGATGCGCTTGCGTGGGCTTTGAACGCGACGGGCGTAATAAAGCGTAGCGAGCCGAGCTCCCCGCTCGAGCCGAGCGCGAACAGCAGCCACCCCGGGCCGAGTCAGGAAGCGAGCGGCTGGACCGCGCTCGATGCGGTGCGCAGCGCGCGCGAACAAGCCCTGGCCGGAAGCGCGGTGCCCAGGCCGCGCCTGGAGGAGCTCTGGCGAAAAGACAGCTCCCTGCGCGGCCGATTTCACGTACCAGATGAGCTGCTGACGCCGGCCAGCTACCACCTGCATCCCCAGATCTTGACCGCCTGTCTGGAGCTTCTGCCCGTGCTGGTCGAAGATGACGCCAGCCGGCCCTATGTTCAAGTCGGCGTCGACGCGCTGCGACTGTACGCTCGCCCCGCGCGCGAGCTGTGGTTCACCCTTGAAGTTCACTCCGCCGATGCCGAAGCGGGAGCCGCAAGGCGCACCGCGGACTTGCATATCCAGGGCCCGGGCGGAAAGGCGCTGGCCACGCTTACCGGCGTGACGATGCAGCAAGTCGAGCGGGCCGCGCTGCTCGGCGAGGCAGAGTGGAAGAACTGGCTCTATGCCCTGCAGTGGCTGCCCGCCGCTCGCTTCGGCGCGTCCGGCAACCAGACCTTCGGCGCCGCAGAGCTTCTGCCAGCGGTGCGTGACGAAGCGCTGCGCCAGGGCAAGCGGGTGGCGGAGGGTGATGGGGCGGCGATTTCGCAGCCGGCGCAGCGCGCTGCCTACGCGTATCTGGATCGGCTCGCGGTGGCGTACATTCATGCGGCGCTGACGCAGCTCGGCTGGCTCCCCGGGCAGCGACTGACAGCCGACCAGCTAATTACCAAGCTGCGGATCAGCCACGTTCACGCGCGGCTCTTTGTGCGCCTGCTGCACATCCTGGACGCGGCCGGCCTCGTCCGGAAGGAGGGAGACGGATGGCGGCTCGACGCGGCCGCGGCAAGTGAGCTACAGCGCCTGCAAGGCGAATCAGCAGGACAAGACGCGCTCGTCGGTGCCGAGCTGGCGCTGCTCACCCGCTGCGGAGCGAACCTGGCCCAGGTCCTAAGCGGTCAGCTCGATCCCTTGGAGCTGCTGTTTCCCGGCGGCGATCTGAAGATGGCGATGCGAGTCTACCGGGAGTCGCAGATCATACGCCGTGTCCACACGCTGGCGCAGCAGGTGCTGGCGGCCATCCAGGCGCAGCTCCCGGCCCGCCAGGGCCTGCGCATTCTGGAAGTGGGCGCGGGCACCGGCGGGATGACCACGTACCTCTTGCCGTACCTTGCCGCCGAGCGCACTCAATATGTATTTACCGATATAGGATCGGCCTTCCTCCTGCGCGCCGCCGAGCAGCTAAAAGATTATCCATTTATCCAATATAAGAGCCTCGATATCGAAAAGGCCCCAGCGACGCAAGGCTTTGCTGGCCAGCAGTACGATGTGGTGATTGCCGCCAACGTACTGCACGCGACGCAGGACCTGCGGACGACGCTGGCCAACGTACAGAGCCTGCTCGCGCCCGGCGGCCTCGTCATCCTGGTGGAGGTCACCAGCCGCCAGCCGTGGATCGATCTGGTGTTCGGGCTCACCGAGGGCTGGTGGCGGTTTGCCGATGCCGACTTGCGCCCTGACTATCCGCTGCTCAGCGCGCAAAAGTGGTGCGACCTCCTGACCGCGCAGGGCTTTGCAGCGGCAATGGAGGTTGCGGCGGACGGCGAAGCGGGCAGTGAGTCTGCTGCGGTAGTCATCGCCCAGGCGCCTGCCGCAGCGCGCGATGCAGCAGCGCCCAGCGCAGGCCAGCAGCCGGCAGGGAGACGCTGGCTGCTGTTTACCAGTGCGGGCAGGGCCGGCGAGACGCTCGGGGCAGAGCTACGCAGTCGGGGGGAACGCTGTACCCTGGTTTATCGCGGGAGCGCCTACGCGCGCGATGGCGCGGGCGCAGTCTGCATGACGGACAGCGCGGCCGACTTCCAGCGCCTGCTCAGCGAAGAGGGACCGCTCGCCGGCGTCGTGCATGAGTGGGCGGCGCCGGTCACCGCGGCGATGACCGCGGACGAGCTGGACCAGGCGATTGCCGTCGGCAGCCGGAGCGCGCTGCACCTGACGCAGGCGCTGCTGAACCTTGCTGCGCCACCGCCGCTCTGGCTCGTCACCTATGGCGGCCACGTGCTTCCCGCGGAGCAGACGCTGAACGCCGACCCCGGGCCGCTCGCCGCGGGGCCGCTGTGGGGGCTTGGTCGCAGCATCGCGCTCGAACATCCAGAGCTCCGCTGCACGCTGATCGATCTGCAGCCGGGTGCGGCGGATGCGGCAGCGGGCCTGGTGGAAGAAGTCCTGCAGCCCGCGGCAGAGAGTCAGCTCTTATTCAGGAACGGACAGCGCTACGTAGCGCGCCTTCAGCGTACGGCGCCCACCGCGCAGAGGCCCCTGCCGATTCGGGACAGCAGCACCTACCTGATTACCGGCGGTCTGGGCGGTCTGGGCCTCGCGACGGCGCAGTGGCTGGTGGCCCGGGGCGCGCGCCACCTCGTGCTGGTCGGGCGCCGGGCCGCGGACGCGGCGACGCGGGCCGCCCTCGGGGAGCTGGAGGCTGCCGGGGCGCAGCTGGTGACTGCCCAGGCCGATGTTGCCGAGCCGGCGCAGCTCGCCCGGATTCTGGCTGACATCCAAGCGTCCATGCCGCCGCTGCGCGGGATCATCCACGCCGCCGGAACGTTCGCCGATCGCCTGATCCAGAACCACGACTGGGACTCGTTCACGAACGCCTTCAGACCGAAAGTGCGGGGCGCGTGGAACCTGCACTGCTTGACGGGCACGCTGCCGCTCGACTTCTTCGTGCTGTATTCAGCGGGGGCGGCGCTGCTCGGCGATCGCGGCCTGAGCAACTACATTGCCGCCAATAGTTTTCTCGATGGACTCGCCCACTTCCGTCGGCAGCAGGGGTTGCCGGCGCTCAGCATCGACTGGGGTCCATGGCGCCAGCTGGGCATGGCGGCGGCGGTCGACAGCCAGCGCGTCGGCCAGTGGAAGTCCGCCGGCATCACCCAGATGGAGCCCGCTGCGGCACTGGCGGCGCTGGCCGCACTGATGCAGAGCGGCTGCGTGCAGGCGGGGGTGATTCCCATCCACTGGCCCGCCTTTCTGGCCAGCCTGATTGATTCCCGCCATCGCCTGTTCTTCGCCACCCTGGCGAGCGCCAACGAGCCGCAGGCCGTGTCGGCCGCCCAAGAGGAGCGCAGCTTCCGCGAGCAGCTCGCCGCCACTGCCGGCCCGCTGCAGCATCAGCGGCTCACCGCCCACGTTCAGCAGCAGCTGGCCTCCGTGCTGCGGATCGCCGAGCCCGAGCTCACCGACTGGCAGAGCGGCTTCACGGATATGGGGCTCGACTCCCTGCTGGCGATGGAGCTCCGCAACCGCTTGCAAGTGAGTCTGGCGTGTCGGCTGCCGGCGACCCTGACCTTCAAGTATCCCCGGCTCGACGCGCTCATCACCTACCTGGCGAGCGACGTGCTCCACCTGCCGCCGCCAGCCCGGCAGCCGACCGTCCAGGTCCCGGCAGGAGCCGCGACCCCCGGCGGTCTGGCCGCCGAAGTAGGTAGACTCTCCGCGGCCGAGGTCGACGCCTCGCTGGCCGCGGAGCTCGCCGAGCTGGAAGCCCTACTACAGAGCGACTCCGTATGAGCACCCCGCCGCCCCCTACCGAGCCCCTGTCTTCCGCGCAGCGCCTCCTGGTCGCGCTGAAAGAGGCCCGTCAGAAGCTGGAAGAGGCCGAGCGCGCCCGCCGCGAGCCCATCGCCATCATCGGCCTGGGCTGCCGCTTCCCCGGCGGCGCCAGCAGTCCGGCGGCCTTCTGGGAGCTCTTGCTGCAGGGACATGATGCGATCCGTGAAGTTCCCAAAGAGCGCTGGGATGTCGAGGCTTTTTACGATCCAGATCCGCAGGCCACCGGCAAGACGTACACGCGGTCGGCGGGCTTTTTGACCACTCCGGTCGATGGGTTCGATCCCCACTTCTTCGGGATCTCCCCGCGTGAGGCGCTCAGTCTGGACCCGCAGCAGCGCCTGCTGCTGGAAGTAAGCTGGGAGGCGCTGGAGCACGCCGGCCAGTCGCCGACCGAGCTGGCCGGAACCCGCACCGGAGTGTTCATCGGGATCGGCCACGACGACTACCTGAAGCTGATTGCCCCCGGCGGCTTCTTGAGTGAGGACCTAGGAATCTATGGCGGAACCGGCAACGGCTATCCGTTTGCCTCGGGGCGGATCTCCTATCTGCTGGGTCTGCACGGGCCCAACATTGCCCTCGATACGGCGTGCTCGTCGTCGCTCGTGGCGGTTCACCTGGCGCTCGCCAGCCTGCGCGCCAAAGAGTGTGAGCTGGCCCTGGTGGGCGCGGTGCAGCTCATGCTGTCGCCGGCGGCCACCACGTCGCTGTCGCGGCTGGGCGCCCTGTCGCCGGATGGCCGCAGCAAGGCTTTCGATGCCGCTGCCGATGGGTTCAGCCGCGGCGAAGGCTGCGGGGTGATCGTCCTCAAGCGGCTCTCGGATGCCATCGCCGCGGGCGACAATGTCTGCGCCGTGGTGCGCGGCTCGGCGGTCAACCACGACGGTCACAGCAGCGGCCTGACGGTTCCCAGCGAGCAGGCGCAGGCCGAGCTGATTCGCCAGGCGCTGCACAGCGCACACCTTCAGCCCGATGCGGTCCACTACCTCGAGGCGCATGGCACCGGCACCACGCTGGGCGATCCGATCGAGCTCGGCGCGCTCGGGTCGGTGTTTGGCCGGCAGCGCCCGCACCCACTGATCGTGGGCTCGGTGAAGGCCAACCTCGGGCACCTGGAAGCGGCGGCCGGAATGGCCAGCCTGATAAAGACCGTGCTGGCGCTGCAGCACAACCAGATTCCGCCGCAGCTTCACTTCAAGACGCCGAACCCGCACGCCGACTGGGCGAGTCTGGCGGTCACCATTCCCACCACGCCCACGCCCTGGCCGGTGCAAGGCGACGCGCGCCTGGCGGGCATCAGCTCGTTCGGCATGGGGGGGACCAACGCGCACGTCTTGCTGTCTGCCGCCCCTTCGCCGCCGCCCAAGCCTGCTCCGGCAAGCGCGGAGCCGCCTCCGCGGCCATGCCAGCTGCTCACGCTGAGCGCGAAGACCGAGCCCGCCCTGCGCGCCCTGGCGAGCGCCTATCAAGCGAGCCTGGCGACGACAACCGAAGACGTGGCGGACATCTGCTTTACCGCCAATACCGGCCGCGCTCATTTTAGTCATCGCCTGGCAGTGGTTGGGGCCTCGCCTGCCGAGCTGCGAGACGGGCTGTCGGCGTTCATGCAAGGCGACGAGCGCAGCTCCATAGTGTACGGGCAGGTTGCGCGCGCCCAGCAGCGTCCGAAGCTGGCCTTTCTGTTCACCGGGCAGGGCGCGCAGTACGTAGACATGGGGCGTGAGCTCTACCAGACGGAGCCGGTCTTCCGCCAGACGATCGACCGCTGCGATGAGCTGTTCCAGAAGCAGTCAGGAACTTCTTTATATTCGGTACTGTATCCAGGTGCTGAGCAGAACAGAACGCTGATCGATCAGACCGCCTATACGCAGCCGGCGCTGTTTGCCCTTGAATACGCCCTTGCCCAGCTGTGGCTCGGCTGGGGCCTCCAGCCCGACTACGTAATGGGCCACAGCGTCGGCGAATACGTCGCAGCCTGTGTTGCCGGGGTGTTCAGCCTGGAAGCCGGCCTGGCGCTGATTGCCGCGCGCGGAAGGCTGATGCAGGCGCTTCCCGAAAACGGGGAGATGCTGGCGGTGATGGGAACGGCCGCGCAGGTCGAGCCGATCCTGCAACAGGAAAACGGCAGCCGCGACCGCGCCGCCCGCGTCGAGATCGCCGCCTTCAATGGGCCGCGGAATGTAGTCCTTGCCGGCGCTCGTGCGGGCGTGCGCGCGGTCGCCCGGCAGCTGGAGACGCAGGGCCTCCGGTCGCGCGCCTTGACGGTCTCTCATGCGTTTCATTCGCCGCTGATGGAACCCATGCTGGCCGAGTTTGCGGCCGTTGCGCGGACCGTGACCTACGCGGCTCCGCAGCTACCTGTGGTATCCAATATCACCGGCGAGCTTGCAGCCGCTGACCTCGCAACGCCTGACTATTGGGTGCGCCAGGTGCGCCAGCCGGTCCAGTTTACCGCGAGCATCGCGACGCTGAAGCAAGCGGGAGTGACCTGCTTCGTGGAGCTCGGGCCCAAGCCTACGTTGCTCGGCCTGGCCAAGGAGTGCCTGGACAGCGGAGTTTATCTGCCCAGCCTGCGCCAGGAGCGCGCGGACCGCGAGCAGCTGCTGGCAAGCCTTGCCGCGCTGTATGGCCAAGGCTTCCCGATCCGCTGGCAGCAGCTATATCATGGACAGCGGCGCCGGAAAGTTCCGCTGCCGACCTATCCGTTTCAGCGCGAGCGCTACTGGGTGCAAGGGCGCTCGGCTCCCGCTACGCTGGTTTCACCAAAGACAGCTCCGCCGCGGCCGGGCCATCCCCTGCTTGGTGAGCTGCAGCTGTCGGCGCACCGACCGCGCGAGCGGGTGTTCGTGACCCACTTGCGCGCCGCCGCACCAGAATACCTCGCCGACCATCGAGTTCTCGGGCAGGTCATCGTGCCCGCTTCCGCGTACATCGAGATGGCGCTGGCGGCCGGCAGGAGCTGCTTCGCCAGCAAGCCGCAGCGTGCCGCGCCGCTGACCATCGAGCAGCTGACCCTCCCCCAGGCGCTGGTCCTCCCGGCGAGCGAGCAGCTCGTCGTTCAGCTCGTGTTATCGCCCGCTGAAGAGGACCCGTCCAGCTTCCGATTTCAGATCTTCAGCCTGGTCGCACCCGGCGACGATGCAGCGGCCGATCCGGTGTGGACCCTGCATGCCTCCGGCTGCCTGACCGAGCGCACGCCGCCCGCGGCGCTCAAGCCGAGTGAGGAGCTCCCCGCAGGGTGCCGCTTCGACGCGCCGCGCGGTCCCCTACTAGAGCACTATCAGAAGCTCCGCACCAGGGGACTTGAGTACGGACCTGCGTTCCACGTGGTGCACGAGATCGTTTCCGGAGCACAGGGGGTCTGGGGGCGGGTCTGCTTGCCCGAAGCGCTCGACTCCCAAGGCCATGTCCTGCATCCGGTGCTGCTGGATGGCTGCTTCCAGCTGGTTGCCGCCCTCACGCCCGACGATGCGACGACCTACCTGCCGATAGCCTACCAGCAGATTGCCGTGCCCAGGTCGCCGCGGGGCCCGGTCTGGGCCCACGTGACCGCGCAGCCGAGTGCCGGCCGCAGCGACGAGCTGCGCTTCTCCTTGAGCGTGTTTGATGCGGCCGGACTTAGCGCCACGGTGACCGGTCTTACGATCCGCCGGGTGGCGCAGACCCAGGCAAGACCGCCGTGGCGCGACTGGCTTTACGAGCTGGCCTTTCGCGCTCAGCCCATCTTCTTGCCTCCCGACTCGCTTCCCGCGCCTGATGAAATCGCGGCGGTTGCAGCCAGCGCAGCGCCAGCGATCCTGCCCCAGGCCGCGCTCAGCGAAGCGGAAGCGCTCATTCCCCAGCTTGAGAGGGCGGGCGCCGACTACATCCTGAGCGCGCTCTGGCAGCTTGGCTGGCGACTGCCGGTCGGTCATCAGATCACGACCGCCGCGGCCGGAAGCTCGGAGCGAGCGGGCTCGGTCTCGGTGGCGCAGCTGGGTGAGCGGCTGGGAATCGCGTCGCGGCACAGACACCTGTGGGGGCGGCTGCTTGCCATCCTGACGGAGCTCGGCTACCTCCGGCGCACCCAAGAAGGCTGGTCGGTGCTGCAAGCCTTGGCGGCCCCGCCCGCCCCGGCCACGGATGCCGCCGTGCGCAGCCACGCCGAGTTCGTGCTGCTCGATCGCTGCGGCAAGAACCTCGCAGCGGTGCTGCAGGGCCAGGTGGACCCGCTTCAGCTCCTGTTCCCCGATGGCGATCTGTCGACAACAGCAGCCATCTATCAGCACTCGGGAATGGCGCGGCTGGCCAACACGCTGGCGCAGCGGGTGGTGCAGGCGGCCCTGCGCAGTCTTGCCGCCGAGCGCGGCGTCCGCATCCTGGAGATCGGCGCCGGCACCGGCGGCACGACGGCCTATATCCTTCCCCACCTGACGCCGCACAAGACCCAGTACGTCTTCACCGACATCTCGCCGCGGTTCCTCGGCCAGGCCCAGGAAAAGTTCAGCGCCTACGGATTCCTCCAATATCAGACGCTCGACATCGAGCGCGATCCGCTGGCGCAGGGACTGACCCGCAGCGGCTACGATCTGATCGTGGCGTCCAACGTCCTGCATGCCACGCGGGATCTGGCGCAGACGCTCTCCCATGTACAGCAGCTGCTCGCGCCGGGCGGCCTGCTGGTGATGGTAGAAGCGACCGAGCGCCGCTGCTGGGTGGACTTGACCTTCGGCCTGACCGATGGCTGGTGGCGCTTCACCGACCGCAGCTTGCGCCCCGATCATCCGCTGCTCACCCCCGCGCAGTGGAGCGAGCTGCTGCGCGCTGCGGGCTTTGCCCAGGCCCAGACCATCACCCCATCGGCCACTCTGTCGCAGACGGTGGTTATCGGCCAGGCCGCGCCGCTGCGCGAAGAGCTGGCGCGACCCTGGGTGATCTTTGCCGATGAAGGCGGTCTGGGCGAAAAGCTCGCGCGTCGGCTGCTGGACCGGGGCGAGCGTCCGACCCTGGTTTATCGCGCGGGCGAGACGCCGGCCAAGCGTCGCGACGCGATTCCCAAAGTAGACTCCTACCTAATTGACCCGGAGGCCGCAGACGCGTTCAAGTCCGTTGCCGGCACCGCTTGGCACGGCGTGGTCTACCTGTGGAGCCTGGACGAGGCCGCGAGCGCGACCGAGCTGGATGAGAAAATAGAGGCGCATAGCCAGCGGCTGATCTCTCCGGTGTTGCAGCTGGTGCAGGCCCTGATCAAGGCGCAGCGCTCGTCGCGCCTGTGGCTGGTTACGCAAGGGGCGGTGACCTGTACGGCTGCGGAATCGGTGACCCCGCCGCGCTCGTGCGGAGGGCTCGTGCAAGCGGAGCTGTGGGGGCTCGGCAAGATCATCTCGTTGGAGCATCCCGAGCTAAGCTGCACCTGCGTCGACCTCGACCCGGCGCCTGGTCGCGCGGAGGGGGACGCGCAGCTGTTCGTCGAGCTGTGGCACCGAAGCGAAGAGCAGCAAGTCGCGCTCCGCGAGTCGGAGCGCCTGGTCGCGCGCCTGGCCGAAGCAGAGGATACGCTGGGCCAGGCGCCGATTCAGCTGGCGATTACTTCAGAGCCGGCCCGGCGCGGCTCACTCGACGGCCTTGAGCTTCGCCCCCTGAACCGGCGGCCGCCTGCCGCGGGCGAGGTCGAGCTGCGCGTTCGCGCCGCGGGACTTAACTTCCGCGATGTCTTGAATGTCCTTGGTCTGTACGGGAGCAGCCCGCCGCTTGGGGGCGAGTGCGCGGGTGAAGTGGTCGCCGTGGGCGAAGGAGTGACGGCGCTGTCGCCCGGCGATGCGGTGGTCGCGCTGGCGCTCGGGAGCTTTGCCGAGTATGTGACCGTAGATGCGCGGCTGGTGGCGCCCGCGCGCGGGCTTACTTTTGCCGAAGCGGCCACCATCCCCACGGCTTTTCTGACCGCCGCGCTGGGTCTGCAACACTACGCCAAGCTGCGGCGCGGGGAACGGGTGCTCATCCACGCGGGCGCCGGCGGCGTGGGCCAGGCGGCGATCCAGCTTGCCCAGCAGTGCGGCGCCGAGGTCTTCGTCACCGCGAGCCGCGGCAAGTGGGAGGCGCTGCAGGCCGTGGGCGTGCGGCACATCTACGACTCGCGCAGCCTGGACTTTGCCGCCGCAATTATCGCCGACACCGAGCACACCCCGCGCGGTCGCGGCGTCGATGTCGTCCTGAACTCTCTCACCGGCGCCGGCTTCATCGAAAAGAGCCTGTCGGTCCTGGCTCCCGGCGGACGCTTTGTCGAGATTGCCCAGCGCGACATCTGGAGCGCGGAGCGCGTGGCCGCCGCCCGTCTCGATATCTCGTACTCGGTGGTGAATGCCGCGCAGCTGATCGGAGAGCAGCCCGAGTCCATGGGCGCCCTGCTCCGCGCGCTCATGCAGCAGGCCACCTCCGGCCGCATCCGGCCGCTAGCTAATAAGGCGTATCCAATTGCGCACGCCGAGCAGGCCTTCCGCGCCATGCAGCAGGCCAGGCAAATCGGGAAGCTGGTCCTCATCCCGCCCAATCGCCTCGCCGCGCCTACCCTGGTTGCGGACGCCAGCTACTTGATTACCGGGGGCCTCGGCGGCCTGGGCCTACTGGTGGCGCGGTGGCTGGTCGAGCGCGGCGCGCGTCACATCGTCCTCGTTGCGCGCAGCGCACCCGACGCCCAGGCGCAGACCAAGCTCGCCGAGCTCACCGCGCTCGGCGCGACGGTGGTCGTGGAGCAGGCGGATGTGGCGCAGCGTGCCGCCATGGCGGCGCTCATCGCCAGGCTGGCAAGGCCCCTGCGCGGCGTCATCCATGCGGCCGGGGTCCTTGATGACGGCGTGCTGCGGCGCCAGAGCTGGCCGCGCTTTGCCAAAGTGCTGGCGCCCAAGGTGCAAGGGGCGTGGCACCTGCATACCCTGACGCAGGCCCTGCCGCTCGACTTCTTCCTGCTTTTCTCTTCGGCCGCGGCGCTCATCGGCAACGCCGGTCAGGCCAACCACGCCAGCGCCAACGCCTTCATGGACGCGCTGGCGCACTATCGCCAGCAGCAGGGCCTGCCCGCATGTTCGATCAACTGGGGCGCCTGGTCCGAGGTCGGCGCGGCGGCGCAGCTCAGGTCGCTGCTCAAGCGTCTGGAGGGCGTGATTACGCCGCCGCAGGGTCTGGACTCGCTGCGCTGGATCCTGACCAGTGCGGCGGCGCAGGTCGCGGTGGCGCCGCTCGATCGCAACAAGCGCGCCCAGGAAGGACTGTTCTTCCGCGAGCTCGCGCCCGCCGACAAGATCGAGCAGACGCAGTTCCTGGCGCAGCTGACCGCTGCCCGCCCGCGCGAGCGGCGCGCCCTCTTGGAAGCGCATGTATGCGGCACTGTGGCAAAGGTGCTCGGCATCCGCGGCGCGGTGCCGCTTGATGACGGGTTCTTCGAGCTCGGCATGGACTCCCTGACCTCGGTCGAGCTGCGCAACCGCCTGCAAAAGAGCCTCGACCGCGAGCTCCCAAGCTCGCTGACTTTCGACTATCCGACTGCCCGCGCGCTGGTGGATTACCTGCTCGACCAGGTCTTCAGCTCGACGATGACCCAGATCCAGCCCGAGCCCGAGCCGCGGCCCGCGGCCGTCCCCGATCCAGACTCCGCGACCGACGACCTGACGGCGGATGAGATTGCTCAGCGCCTGGCCGAGACGCTTGGCATGGAGCTCAGCGCCCATGAGTGACAAGACCGCGGTGTACGAGAGACTCGTCAAGGAGTCCTACAAGAAGATCAAGGCGCTCGAGGCCGAAGTCGCCGCGCAGCGCCTGGCCCAGAAGGAGCCGATTGCCATCATCGGCCTTGGCTGCCGCTTCCCCGGCGGGGCCGGACCCGCCGAGCTGTGGCAGTCGCTGCGCCAGGGTCTTGACGCCATCACCGAAGTCCCCCCGGACCGCTGGCGCCTGGAGGACTACTATGATCCGCAGCCGCGCACCCCGGGCAAGACGTACGCCCGCCACGGCGGTTTCGTCGATCACCTGGACGGCTTCGATGCCGACTTCTTTGGGATCTCGCAGCGCGAAGCCAACGTGCTCGACCCGCAGCAGCGGCTGCTGCTGGAAGTGAGCTGGGAAGCGCTGGAAAACGCCCGGCGGCCGCCGGAGCTACTGCCCAGGCAGACAGGCGTCTTTATCGGCATTGCCTGGGGGGACTATTATCAGAAGCTCAAGAGCGCTGGCGCGGCGCTCGATTTCTACGCCGGCACCGGCAGCTCCTTTGCCTCGGCCAGCGGGCGGCTGTCCTATTTCTATGGCTGGCAGGGGCCCAATATTGCGCTCGATACGGCCTGCTCGTCTTCACTCGTAGCGGTCCATCTGGCGGTGGCCAGCTTGCGTAATGGCGAGTGTGAGGCGGCGCTTGCGGGGGGCGTCAACCGCATCGTGATGCCCGACTCGGCGATCAGCTTCTCGCAGGCGGAAGCGCTGGCTCCGGATGGTCGCTGCAAGACGTTCGACGCGGCGGCCGATGGCTATGTGCGCAGCGAGGGCTGCGGCGTCATCATCCTCAAGCGCCTGCGCGATGCGCAGCGCGACGGCGACGACATCCTGGCGGTCATCCGCGGCTCCGCCGTCAACCATGACGGCAGGACGAGCGGCCTTACGGTCCCGAGCGGCCCGGCCCAGCAGGCCACGATCCGCCATGCCCTGCAAAATGGCGGCGTCACGCCGAGCGAGGTGAGCTTCGTCGAGACCCACGGCACCGGAACCGCGCTCGGTGACCCGATTGAAGTAAACGCGCTGGGAGCGGTGTTCGGCAAGGAGCGGACCGCACCGCTCCTGCTCGGGGCCATAAAGACCAACATCGGTCATACGGAAGCCGCCGCCGGCATCGCGGGCGTGATCAAGGTGGTGCTGGCCATCCAGCATGGCGAGATCCCGCCGAACCTGCACTTCCGCAACCCCAGTCCGCACATCCAGTGGGCCAAGCTGCCGCTGGCGGTTCCAACTCTGCCGGTTCCCTGGCCCACGGCGACGCGCATTGCCGGCGTAAGCTCGTTCGGAGTAAGCGGTACCAACGCCCACCTGGTGCTGGAAGCGCCGCCGGAAAAATCGGCAGGGATCGAGGCGGCAGCTGCCGATTCGGGGGCGGTGGAAGGGTCGCTGCAGCTGCTCCCGATGAGCGCCAAGAGCGACGCGGCCCTGGCCGCCCTGGTCGCGCGTTACGCCGAGTATCTTGGGCAGACCCACGCGACGTGGGCCGACATCTGTTACACGGCCGGCACCGGAAGATCGCACTTTCCCAAGCGGCTCGCAGTGGTGGCGGCGGACAAAGCCCGGGCGCAGGCGGAGCTGGCGGAGCTGGCGGCGAGCCAGCCACCGGATACGCCGACCGGCGGTGCGGCGAGCGGCAGGCGGCCTCTGGTCGCCTTCATATTTACCGGTGGTGGCGCCCAGTACGTCAACATGGGCCGGCGGCTGTATGAGACGCAGCCCGTCTTCCGGCAGGTGCTCGACCGGTGCGACGCCACCATGCAGGCCGAGTTTGGCGAGAGCCTGCTCGCGGTGCTGTACCC
Organism: Pseudomonadota bacterium; assembly: GCA_035437965.1. Lineage (GTDB taxonomy): Bacteria > Myxococcota_A > Polyangia > Palsa-1104 > JAEUJZ01 > CALFML01. Next base: position 30,028 of record DAOMZC010000001.1, on the reverse strand, counting down.
CAAGAGCGAGCCAGCAAGTACGCCGGATACCGCGCAGGTCATCGACCAGATTGCGTATACGCAGCCCACCATGTACGCGCTCGGGTGCGCGCTGGCCGAGGTCTGGAAGTCCTGGGGTATCGAGCCCGCGGTGGTCATGGGCCACAGCCTGGGCGAGTACATAGCTGCCTACGTGGCGGGCGTGTTTACTCTTGAAGACGGCTTCAGGCTGATCACGGCCCGCGGCCGGCTCATGGCGGCGACCGCGGATGGCGCCATGGTTGCGGTGCGCGCTGGACAGGCGGCTGTCGCCAGCGCCATCGCCGGGGCGGAAAAAGCGGTCAGCATCGCGGCCATAAACTCACCCGACAGCGTGGTGATCTCGGGCCAGCGGCAGGCGGTGCAGCAGATCGTCGCGCGGCTGGCGGGGGTCGAGACGCGGCCGGTGGCGATCTCGGTTGCCGCGCACTCGCCGCTCATGGAGCCGGTGCTCGATCGGTTCGAGCAGCTGGCGCAGAAGGTGTCTTTTCAGCCGCCGCGGATTCCGATCATGTCGAACGTCTCCGGGCAGCTCCTGCCGGAGGGGCAGCCGCTGGATGCCGGCTACTGGCGGATGCACACCCGGGCCCCGGTTCAGTTCATGGCCAGCATCGACGCGCTGTACGGCGCTGGCTACAGAGTGATGCTTGAAGTGGGCCCGCACCCCACTCTGTCCTCGCTCGGGGCGGCCTGTATCGACGCCCCAGCGGAGCTTGAGCCGGCCTGGCTCCCGTCGCTGGTCAGGGCGCAGGACGACTGGCAGGTCATGCTTGAGACGCTGGGCGAGCTTTACACCCGCGGCCTCGAGGTGGACTGGCGCGGCGTCCAGTCGCGGTCCGTAAGCGGCGAGCCGCAGCATCGCGCGCACCCCGGCAGCTGCGTTTTGCCCAACTATCCGTTTCAACGCAAGCGATTCTGGTTCCACGCCGCGGAGCCGGCGTCCGATGCGACGCGAAAGGAAGCCTGCATGGAGTCTCCAGCTGCGGTGGATTCCGCCGCCCGCCTTCCCCAGCTGCAGCAGGAAGTCTGCGCCCAGGTTGCCAAGAAGCTATATCTGTCCCAAGAGCAGGTGGACGTGGACCGGCCGTTCGTCGAGATGGGCGGCGACTCGGTTCAGCTGGCCGATGTGGTGCGGGTGCTGGAGAAGCAGTATCGCGTGAAGATCGGCGTGCGCCGGCTCTTTGACGAGCTGAACATGGTAGCCGCGCTGACCCGATATCTGGATGCCAACCTGCCGGCGGAGCACGCGGTCATGCCCGGTGAAGCGCCGGCGGTCCTGCCGCGGCCGAGCCTCTCTGGCGCGCTTGCGCAGACAGTTCCCAGCATCCCGGCCCAGCCGCTGCCGCCAGCCCCCGCAGACGCCAGCGCGATCGAGCGCATCGTGAATCAGCAGCTGCAGGCGATGTCGCAGCTGATGGCGCAGCAGCTCGCCGCGCTGGGTCAGCTGCCGGCCGCCGCGCCAACGAATGTTCCCGGGCGGGCTCCCAATAAGCCGCCACCCAGCACCGTCGCCACCGCGCCGGTCTACCCATCGCCCAAGCTGCAGTCACGCGCCAAAGAGACCCTGACGCCGCGGCAGCAGAGCCATGTGAACGCGCTCATCGAGCAGCTGAACCGCCGCACTGCGAAGTCCAAGCAGCTGGCCCAGAGCTCGCGCCCGACGATGGCCGACTCGCGCGCCGCCGCGGGCTTCCGGCCGCTCATCAAGGAGATGATCTATCCGATCTGCTGCAGCCGCTCGCAGGGGGCCGAGATCTGGGACGTCGATGGCAACCAGTACCTCGATTTCACCATGGGCTTTGGCGTCAGCCTGTTTGGCCATCAGGCGCCTTTTATCGTCAACGCCCTGCGCCAGCAGCTCGACGCAAGCGCCTTTCAGATCGGGCCGCAGTCGCCGCTGGCGGGCGAGGTGGCGCGGCTCCTGTGCGAGCTCACCGGCATGCAGCGCGCCGCGTTCTGCAACTCGGGAACCGAGGCCGTGCTCACCGCCATCCGCCTGGCGCGCACGGCCACGGGTCGCACCAAGGTAGCGCGGTTCGCCGGGGACTATAACGGGCACTTTGACGGCGTGCTCACGATCGCCGCTAGCGGCAACGCCGATCCCGCCGCCATCCCGATGTGTCCGGGCGTTCCGCAGAGCGCCGTCGACGACATGCTGGTCCTGGAGTTCGCCGAGCCGTCTTCGCTTTCGATCCTGCGCGCCCGTGCCCACGAGCTGGCGGCGGTCATTACCTCCCCGGTGCACAGCCGCCGCCCGCACATCCAGGCGCCGGAGTTTCTGCGCGAGCTCCGCAAGATTACCCAGGAGGCCGGGGCGGCGCTCATCTCCGATGAGATCCTCATGGGCTTCCGCGTCCACCCCGGACCGACTCACGCCTGGCTGGGGGTCGAGGTCGACATCGCGACCTACGGCAAGCTGATCGGCGGCGGCCTGCCCATCGGCGCGGTGACCGGGACGGCGCGCTTCATGGACTGTCTGGACGGCGGCTACTGGCAGTACGGCGACGACTCGTTTCCGCAGGCCGAGACGACGATCTTTGCCGGGACGTTCAACAAGAATCCGCTCACCATGGCGGCCACCCGCGCGGTGCTGACGTTCATAAAGGAACAGAGCGCGCCGCTGTACGATCGGCTAAATGCCCTGACCGCCCGGCTGGCGCGCGAGCTCGGCGCGTTCTTCGTCGAGCAGGGCGTACCGCTGCAGATTACACACCTCGGCGGCACGTTCCGCATCACCTCGCCGCAGAACCTCGATCTGTTCTTCTACCACCTTCTGAATCGCGGCATCTATATCTGGGAAGGGCGCGCGTTCTTCATCTCGTTTGCCCACACCGATGAGCACATCGACCGCTTCATCCAGGTGGTCAAAGAGACCGTAAGGGACCTGCAGAGCGCCGATTTTTTTCCCCAGCCGGCCGCTGCATCAGGACCGCGAACAGCGCCGCTCAGCGAGGCGCAGAAGCAGCTGTGGACGCTGGCCCAGCTCAGCCCGGGCGGCTCGCTGGCCTATCACGTGCCGCTGAACCTGATGCTCCGCGGCCCGCTGCGGCTGGACGCGCTGCGCCAGACCGTCCAGACCCTGGTCGATCGCCATGAAGCCCTGCGGACGACGATTGACGGCGCCGGGCAGCTTCAGCTTATTGCTCCCTTTTTGACGCTGGCGGTTCCGCTGGTCGACCTGAGCCAGGAGGCGGCGCCGGAGACCGCGGTGGCCCGCTGGTTTGCCGAGCAGAATCAGCGACCGTTTGAGCTGGTAAAGGGACCGCTTGTCCGCGCCCATGTGCTGAAGCTGCAAGCGGAGCGGCATCTTCTGACCATCTCTGTGCACCACATAGTCGGCGATGGCTGGTCGATGAGTGTGATGGCGGGCGAGCTGGCGGCGCTCTACTCAGCGGCCTGCCGCGGTGTACGCGCCGAGCTTCCCGCTCCCGCTCTCTATCGGGACTTTGTCGAGCGGCAGCTGGCCCAGCGTGAGAGCGAGCCGCTTGCCGCGCAGGAGCGCTACTGGCTGGAGCAGCTCAAGGACGCTCCGCCGCCCGTGCACCTGCCTTCGGATCGCCCGCGCCCGCCCACAGCGAGCTACAAGGCCGGCAGGCAGAGCCTGCGCCTGGATGCGGAGCTGACGCAGAAGCTGCGCAGCTTCGCCCGCGCCCAGGGCTGTACTCTGTACATGGCGCTCCTGTCCGGCTTCACCCTGCTCTTGCACCGCTTGACCGGCCAGGAGGAGCTGCTCCTCGGCTCGCCGACCAGCGGCCGCCAGCACGAAGGGAGCGAAGGCGTGGTGGGCTACTGCACCCACTTTCATCCCCTGCGCAGCCGCCTGGCACCAAACCAGACATGTGCCGAGTACCTGGCCGCCCTCAAGCACACCGTGCTCGCTGCGTTTGGCCACGCGGATTATCCCTACGCCCGGCTCCTGAACCGGCTGCGCGAACAGGGGATGCTCGAGCGCAAGGTCGACAACGCTGCAGGATTCATCACTACTGTGTTCAGCTTCGACCCACCGGTTGCGCTGCCCGCGATGCATGGCCTGACCGTCGAGCTGTTCTCGCAGCCCATCGGCTACTCGCCTTACGATCTGGTTGCCAACGTGGTCGATGTGGAAGGGCAGCTGGTCTGGGATGTAGACTACAGCTGCGAGCTCTTCGACGCGACCACCATCGAGCGCTGGCTCGGGCACCTGCAGACTCTGCTGCGCCACCTGGTCGATGACCCCGGCGCCCCGGCAGAGTCGCTGGCGCTGCTGTCCGCCGCCGAGCGGCAAGAGCTCCTTGGGCAGTGGAACGCGACCGCGGTGACCTATCCGGATCGGCGGGTTCACCAGCTCCTTGAAGCGCAGGCAGAAAAGACGCCAGACGCGCCGGCGGTGATGTTCCCGGGCAGCGCGGCTTCTGTGCTGACGTATCGCGAGCTGAATTCGCGCGCCAACCAGCTGGCCCATCACCTCCGCTCGCTGGGCGTCGGTCCCGAGGTAATCGTTGGCGTCTACCTGGAGCGGTCGGTCGAGCTGATCGTGAGCATCGCCGGCATCCTGAAGGCCGGCGGCGCCTACCTGCCGCTCGATACGAGCTTTCCCGCCGCCCGGCTGGAGCAGATGGTGTGCCACGCCAGACCCCTGGCGGTGCTGACCCAGAGCGCGCTGCTCGCCAACGTGCCGCGCGGCGCGGCGCAGCTCGTCTGCCTGGATAGCGCCCCGCTGGCCGAGCTGCCGACGGAAAATCCGGACTGCGTGGTGCAGCCGCAGCACCTGGTGTACGTGATCTACACGTCCGGCTCCACCGGGGTGCCTAAGGGCGTCGCCATGCCCCATGCGGGGATGACTAACTTGACGTTCTTCCAGCTGCAGCACTTTACCTGGAAGCAGCCGGCGCGCACCTTGCAGTTCTCGCCGGTCGGGTTCGATGTCTCGGCCCAGGAGATATTCTCCACCTGGGCCTCCGGAGGAACGCTGTGCCTGATCGCGCAGGAGACGCGCCGCGATGCGGAAGCCCTGCACAAGTTCCTGCGTGAGCACGCGATCGAGCGCCTGTTCGCTCCGTTCGTCGCGCTGCAGCAGCTTGCGGAAGTGGACGCCGACCAGCCGGCGCTCACCCAGCTGCGCGAGCTCATCACCGCCGGTGAGCAGCTACGCATCACCGCGGCCCTGGGCAGCTTCTTGGCGCGCGTACCGACTTGCACGCTGTGCAATCACTACGGCCCGACAGAGACCCACTTGGCGAGTCTCTATCAGCTGACCGGTGCTGCCGCGACCTGGCCCATGCTGCCGCCCATCGGACGTCCGATTGCCAACGCGCAGATCTATCTGCTGGACGGCCGCCTGCAGCCGGTTCCCATCGGGGTCGTGGGTGAGCTTTACATAGGCGGCGCCCAGCTCGCGCGCGGATATCTGAACCAGCCCGAGCTGACCCGGGAACGATTCCTGGAAGTCCCAGCTTCCACGTGGCAGGTGGCGGGTCTTGCGCGACCGCAGCGGCTTTACAAGACCGGCGATCTGGCGCGCTACCTGCCGGACGGCAACATCGAGTTCCTGGGTCGCGCCGATGATCAGATCAAGATCCGCGGCTTCCGCATCGAGCTCGGTGAGATCGAGGTCCTGCTGGCCAACCACCCGGACGTGCACCAAGCGGTGGTCACAGCGCACGGCGAAGGCACCGGCAAGCGCATCGCTGCCTACTATGTGCTCGCGCCCGGCGCCGACGCGAGCGAGCTGCGCGCCTACCTGCGCGCCCGCCTTCCGGATTTCATGCTCCCATCGGCCTTCATTGCCATGGACGCGTTTCCCCTGACTCCCAGCGGCAAGGTAGACCGGCGCCGCTTACCGCCGCCCGAGCTGGCCGCGGCCGAGAGCCCGGGTACGCCTCCGAGCTCGCCGACCGAAGTGAAGCTCGCTGAGATCTGGAGTGAGCTCTTGCACCTGCAGCAGGTGGACGTTCATGCCAACTTCTTCGATCTGGGCGGTCACTCGCTGCTCCTTACCCAGATTGGCTCGCGCATCCGCCAGCTCTTCACCGTGCAGCTGCCGCTGCAGTATCTGTTTCAGGTGCAGACCATCGCCGCGCAGGCCAAGCTCATCGAGTCGCTGCAGCAGCTTGCCCCCGCCGAGACGAGCGGCGAGCGTGAAGTGGGGGAAGTGTGAGCCTGGTCCCGGCCCTCCTCACCGAGCTGCGGCAGCGCGGCGTCAAGCTCTGGCGCGACGGCGACCGGCTGCGCTTCGAGGCGCCGCCCGGGGCGATGACGCCCGCGCTGCAGGAGCGGCTGCGCCTGCACAAGCCAGAGCTCCTGGCGCTCCTGCCGGCTCGCCCGGACCAAGCTGCTGCCGCGGCGCGCGCGGCGACGCACGAGCCCATCCAGCCGACTCCGCGCGCTGGTGAGCTGCCGCTGTCTTTTGCGCAGCAGCGGGTGTGGCTGCATGAGAAGCTGCATGGACCCAGCGCGACCTACAACCTGCCGGCCGCCTGGCACCTCAGCGGCCCGCTCGACCGGACCACGCTGGCGCAGAGCCTGACCGAGATCGTGCGCCGGCACGAGAGCCTGCGCACCACGTTCACGACCGGCGCCGATGCAGCCCAGGTCATCCAGCCGCCGCAGCCGGTCGCCGTCGCGCTCCGCGACTTGCGCGGGCTCGCCGCGGCAGAGCATCCTGCCGAAATTCAGCGCCTTCTTTCTGAAGAGTCGCAGCGCCCCTTCGATCTGGCGCAAGGACCCCTGCTGCGCGCCCAGCTGTTCCAGCTTGCGCCCGAAGAGCACATCTTGCTGATGACGTTCCACCACATCGCGGTGGACGGCTGGGCGATTCACCTGTTCTTTGGCGAGCTGACCGCCCTGTACGGCGCATATAGCAAGGGGGCGCCGAGCCCGCTCTCGGCCCTGCCCATTCAGTACGGCGATTTTTCCCGCTGGCAGCGCCAGCAGCTGCAAGGCGCGGCACTGGCCGAGCTCCTGAACTATTGGCGCGGGCAGCTCCAAGAGGCGCCGACCCTGCTCGCGCTACCGACGAGCCGTCGGCGCCCTGCGGTGCAGCAGTTTGCCGGTGCTGCAGCCACGTTCGAGCTGGACCCTGGCCTTATGGGTCCGCTCAAAGCGCTCAGCCGGCAGGCAGGCTGCACCCTTTTCATGACCCTGCTGGCGGCGTTCAACGTGCTGCTATTCCGCTATACGGGTCAGACGGACCTCCTTGTCGGCTCGCCGATTGCCGGACGCACGCGCCAGGAAATCGAGCCGCTGATCGGATTTTTCGTCAACACGCTGATACTACGTACGAAGCTATCGGGAGAGCAGTCTTTCCACGACATCCTTGTCCAGGTGCAAAAGACCGCCATCGCGGCCTTCGCCCATCAAGAGCTGCCCTTCGAGAAGCTGCTGCAAGAGCTGCGCTGCGAGCGCAGTCCCGCTCACGCCCCGCTGGCCCAGGTAAACTTCGCGCTGGCGGTCGGCGCCCAGCCCGTCTTGAAGCTGGGCGGCCTGCAGATCAAGCAGCTGGAGCTGCCCGTCAACAGCACCCCGTGGGATCTGAGCCTGCAGATCCAAGAGGACCCCGGCGGGCTGCGGGCCTACTGGGAGTACCGAACCGACCTGTTTGACGCGGCGCAGATCCAGCGCCTGTCCGTTCATTATCAGAATCTGCTCCTGGGTATGGTTGCGGACCCCGATCAGAGCATCGCCTCCTTGCCCATGCTGACTTCGGCGGAGCGCGAGCAGCTGCTGGTCACCTGGAACCGCGCCCAGGCAGCGCCGCTCACCCCGGCAGTGGTTCACGAGCTTATCGAAGGGCAGGCCCAGAGTACACCTGATGCAGTGGCCGTGGTCTGGGAAGCGCAGCAGCTGACGTACAGGGAGCTCGACCAGCAGGCCAATCGGCTGGCGCACTACCTGAAGTCCCGTGGCGTCGGCAGTCCGCTGGGTCCGCAGGCCCTGGTGGGGCTGTGCATGGAGCGCTCGACCGACATGATGGTCGGTCTGCTCGGCATTCTCAAAGCGGGCGGCGCCTACGTGCCTCTCGACCCAGCGCTGCCGCAGGAACGCCTGGCGTACATGATCGCGGATGCGCAAGTGTCGCTCCTGGTTACGCAGAGCGCGCTGCTCGGGCGGCTGCCGAGCAGCGCCCAGGTTGTCTGTCTTGATACGCACCGCGCCGAAATCGCCAGGCAGAGCCGTGACCCGGTCGCCGGTGCCGCTCCGCCGCAGAGCCTGGCCTACGTCATCTATACGTCCGGCTCGACGGGGCGGCCCAAAGGGGTGGCTGTCGAACACCGCCAGCTGTTCCACTATGTCAGCCGCATCAGCGCGGCCATCGAGCTGCCGGCGCGGGCGCGCTTCGCGATGGTCTCGACCCTGGCGGCGGATCTGGGGATTACCGCGATCTTCCCTACCCTGTGCACGGGCGGAACGCTGCTGATCCTTTCCTCTGCGCAGTGTACAAACCCGGAGCGGCTCGCGGCCGACCTGGCGCACTCCCATGACTGTCTGAAGATCACGCCGTCTCACCTGGAGGCGCTGCTCTCGGCCAGCCGGCCCGAGCGGGTCCTGCCGCGCCAGCGGCTGGTCCTGGGCGGCGAGGCGCTGAGCTGGGAGCTGATCGAAAAGATCCAGCGGCTGGTCCCGCGCTGTCGCATCTTCAATGAGTACGGACCCACCGAGACCACTGTCGGCGTGATCCTGGCGGGACCGCTGGAGGCGGGGGACGCCAAGCTGCAATCGGAGGTCCCGCCCATCGGTCGCCCGCTCGCCGACACGCAGGTGTACATCCTGGATGCGCAGCGCCAGCCCGTGCCGGTCGGAGTGACCGGTGAGCTGTACCTGGGCGGCGCGCAGGTCGCCCGCGGGTATCTCAACCGCCCGGACCTCACCGCCGAGCGATTTGTCGAGCTGCGCTTCGGCGATGCCGGGCTCCCCCCCCAAAGAGCGTACCGAACCGGCGATCGGGCGCGCTACCTAGCGGACGGCAATATCGAGTATCTGGGCCGCCTGGATGACCAGGTGAAGCTCCGCGGCTTCCGCGTCGAGCTGGGTGAGGTGGAAGCCGTGCTGCGTGAGCACGCGGAGGTGCGGGAGGGGGTCGTCGTGCTGCGTACGGATGGGGGTGCCCCGCGGCTCGTAGCCTATGTAACGCCGCGGCAGACGAGTGTCGATCTCGGTGGGCTGCACTCCGCGCTTTCCCAGAAGCTGCCGGACTATATGGTGCCTGCGGCGATAGTGCCGCTGGCCGTCCTGCCCTTGAATGCGAACGGCAAGCTCGATCGCCAGGCGCTGCCCGCGCCCGATTACGCGGCCGCGACAGGAGCCTCAGCTGCTCTTGGGAACCTCGGCAATCAGCCAAGTAATGAGTTTGAAAAGATTCTGGCCGAGATCTGGTCAGACCTGCTGAAGGTGCAGCAGGTCGGCATCCACGATAACTTCTTCAAGCTCGGGGGGGACTCGATCCTGGGCATCCAAGTGGTGGCGCGGGCCCATCGCGCCGGCCTCCATATACCGCAGGTCTTTCAGCATCCGACGATTGCCCGGCTGGCCCGCGCGGCTACCTGGCGGGACGGCGCCCAAGCGGAGCAGAGCCCGATCAGCGGGCCGGTGCCGCTAACGCCCATCCAGGAGCGCTTCTTCGCCGGAGCGTCGCCGGCGCCCCACCACTTCAATATGTCGGCGCTGCATGTAGTACGCGGCGATCTGGACCCCGAGCTCTTGCGCGCCGCGCTCGGCCAGCTGCTGCTCCATCACGATGGACTACGCCTGCGCTTTTCTCTCACCGCGGCGGGCTGGCAGCAGGACCATGCGGAGCCCGCTGCCGACGAGGCAGCGCCTCTTGCGGTGGTGGATCTCTCCCACCTCTCACCGGCCGAGCAGCGTGCCGCGCTCACCACCCGGGCGAGCGAGCTTCAGGCCAGCTTGAGTCTGTCCAAGGCGCTCCTCCGCATGGTCTACTTCACCCTGGGCTCCGGGCAGCCCGCCCGCCTGCTGACCGTGGTGCATCACCTTGTCATCGATGGCGTTTCCTGGCGCATTCTGCTCGATGATCTGGAGACTGCGTATCAGCAGCTGGCCCAGGGCCAGCGCGTGCAGCTGCCCGCCAAGACGACTTCGTTCAAGGCCTGGGCGCAGTGGCTCAAGGACCATGGGCCGCAAGTGGTAGCCGCGGATCTCCCTTACTGGCAGAAGCTCGCGCAGACCCCCGCCACGCCGCTGCCGACCGACTATGCGCCCGAGCCGAGCGCCGCGCCGGCCACCGCCCAGCTGTCGGTTGCGCTGTCGGCAGAGAAGACCGATGCGCTGCTGCACGCGGCACCGGCGGCCTACAACACCCAGATCAACGACCTGCTGCTCACCGCCCTGGCCAAGACTCTGTCCGACTGGACCGGCGCGACCCACTCCCTGATCGAGCTTGAGGGGCACGGGCGCGAAGCGCTTGCCGAGACCCTGGATCCATCGCGCACCGTGGGCTGGTTCACCAGCGTCTTTCCGCTGCGACTGGAGCTGGCTGGTGAGGACGCGGGCGCGAATCTGGGCGCCGACCTCAAAGCGATCAAAGAGCAGCTCCGCCAGGTTCCAAGTCGCGGTATAAGCTACGGCATCCTGCGCTATCTGCAGAAGGACTCTGTGCTCCTGGGGATGCCGCAGGCTCCGATCGGCTTCAACTATCTTGGCCAGTTTTCACCCGCAGAGTCCACGCAAGTGCAGTCAGCGGCCATCGTGCAGGGAGTAGCGACTGAAGATATAGGCCCCCAGCACAGCGCGCAGACGGCGGCGCCCTACCTGATTCATATAGACGGAATCGTCCTCTCGCAGCGGCTGCAGCTCGACTTTATTTATCGCGCCGATCACTTCGAGCGCGCGACCCTCCAGCGGCTGGCCGATCAGTACCTGAAGAACCTGGTGGCGCTGATCGATCACTGCCAGCACTGCCTGACAGCGGGTACCGGGGGCTTCACGCCATCGGACTTTCCCGACGCCGCGCTGAGTCAGAGCGAGCTCGATTCACTGATCGCCGAGCTCGGGTAGCAGGGAAGGATCTATAGAGGCCACGATGAGCCAGCAGAAAAATATTGAAGCAATATATCCCCTGGCGCCGATGCAGCAGGGGATGCTGTTTCATGCGATCGCCGCCCCGGGCACGGGTGACTATATAAACCAGCTCAATATGACCCTGCCGGCGCTGCAGGTCGACTGCTTCAAACGGGCGTGGGAGCTCGCCGTGGAGCGCCACCCGATCCTGCGCACGCTGTTTGTCTGGGAAGGCCGACCGCAGCCGCTGCAAGTGGTGCGCAAGACGGTTGCCCTGAAGTGGACGGAGCTCGACCTGCGTGAGCAGACGCCCGCCGCGCAAGACGCCCAGCTGACCGCGCTGCTGCTCCGCGAGCGCCGGCAGGATTTCGTACTTACCGAAGCTCCGCTCATGCGCCTAACGCTGGTGCGGCGGGCCGCGCAGAGCTATGAGTTCATCTGGACCTACCATCACCTGATTACGGACGGCTGGAGTCTCGCCAACCTGTTCAAAGAGATATTTACCCTGTACGAGTCTGCCCGCACGGGCGCGCCGCCGCGGCTCTCGACCCCACGCCCGTTCGGTGACTATATTGCGTGGCTGCAGAAGCAAGACCGCAAGAGCGCAGAGGCGTTCTGGCGAGGTTACCTCAAAGGGTTTGCGGCGCCGACTCCCCTTGTCGTTCCCTCTCTGCCCACGCTGGATGGAGAGGCTGCGGCCCCGCTCCACGCCGAGGAGAGCGTCCTTTTTCCTCCTGCGCTGCTGGCCGAGCTGCGGACGGTCGCGCGCGCCCACGAGCTTACGCTCAACACCCTCTTCATGGGGGCCTGGGGACTCCTGCTGAGCCGCTACAGCGGTGAGACCGATGTGCTGTTTGGCACCGTCGTCTCGGGCCGACCGCCCACCCTGGCGGGGGTCGAAGAGATGGTGGGCGTGTTTATCAACACGCTGCCGCTGCGCATCCAGGTGGACGAAGACGCCGCGCTGTCAGCCTGGCTGAAGGCGCTGCAACAGCAGCAGGTCGACCGCGAGCGCTACGGATACGCGGCCCTCATGGACATCCAGAAGTGGAGCGAGCTCCCGGCGGGAACCCGGCTGTTCGACAACGTCGCGGTGTTTGAGAACTATCCCATCGCCGTCGCGCCGGGTGGCCAGGCCGAGCGCGTGCAGGTCAGCGCCGTCGATCAGACAAGCTTGCCGCTGGAGCTCCTGATCCTCCTGGAGGAAAAGTCGACCTTCAAGCTGGGCTACGATCCGCAGCGCTTCACGGCCGAGACCATCGCGCGGCTCGCGGCCCACTATCAGACCCTCCTGCAGAGCCTGGCCAGCGATCTCGGTCAGCGGCTGCGCGACGTGCAGATGGTGACCGCGGCCGAGCAGCACGCGCTCCTTATCGAGTGGAACGCGACCACCGCGGCCTACCCGCGTGAGCAGACGATCCACGCCCTGTTCGAGCAGCAGGTGCGGCGCTCCCCAGACGCCATGGCCGTCCGCTACGGCAGCGAGCAGCTGACCTATGCAGAGCTCAACCGCCGCGCCAACCGGCTTGCCCGCCACCTGCAGCAGCTGGGAGTCGATCCCGGACGCGAGGGCGGACCGCTCGTCGGCCTGTGCGTCGAGCGCTCGCTGGACATGATTGTCGGCATGCTGGCAATCCTCAAGGCGGGCGGCGCCTACGTACCGCTGGAACCGGAGTATCCGCAAGCACGGCTTTCGTTCCTGCTGGCGGATACGCAGGCTCCCATAGTGCTCACCCAGGCCCGCTGGCTGGACAAGTTGCCGGCAGCGGCTGCTACCTACGTCGCCCTTGACCGCCTGGAAGCCCGGCTTGCGGCGTACGGCAGCGACGACCTGATGGGCGCAGCGCTGCCGACCGGGCGCGCCTACGTCATCTATACCTCGGGCTCCTCGGGTCAGCCCAAGGGAGTCGTCGTCTCGCACCGCGCGGTCAACCGCCTGGTCAAGGCTACGGATTACGTGCAGCTCACGGCGACGGATCGCATCGCCCAGGCCGCCAATGCCGCGTTCGACGCCGCTACTTTCGAAATCTGGGGAGCGCTGCTAAACGGCGCGCAGCTGTGGGGCCTCGAGCGTGACGACATCCTGAGTCCACCGCAGCTGGTCGCCAAGCTGCGCGACCAGGGAATCACTACCCTCTTTCTGACGACCGCGCTGTTCAACCAGGTGGTGAGCCTGATTCCCGACGCCTTCAGCTCGCTGCGCTACCTGCTGTTCGGCGGCGAAGCGGTAGACCCCGGGGCCGTGCGAAGGGTGCTGCGCCACGGTCGGCCGACCCACTTTCTGCACGTCTACGGTCCCACCGAAAACACGACTTTTTCGACCTGGCATGCCATCACCGAGCTCTCGGATGCGGCGAAGACGGTTCCGATCGGCCGCCCGATCCGCAACAGCCAAGCGTACATCCTCGACCGGCTGCTGCGTCCCGTACCAATCGGAGTGACGGGGGAGCTTTATGTTGCCGGCGACGGCCTGGCCGAAGGGTATCTGCACCGGCCAGAGCTTACCGCGAAGGCATTTATCGATCACCCTATTGCGCACTGCATTGCGCCCGCAAAGACTGCGACTCGCCTATATAGAACTGGCGATCTGGCACGCTTTTGCTCTACGGCCGACGGCTGCGGTTCGTCCGGCGTGGGCATCGAGTTTGTCAGACGTGCTGACAATCAGATCAAGCTTCGCGGGTTTCGCGTCGAGCCGGGCGAAATCGAAGCGGTGCTGAGCCAGCACCCGCAGGTGCGCGAAGCGGCTGTCATCGTGAACGAAGACGCGGGCGGCAAACGCCTGGTGGCGTACGTGGTACAGGGTCCGCAGTGCACCGAGACCGCGCCGGCGCTGCGCTCGATCTTGCGGAGCTACGTGCAGCAAAACCTGCCTGATTACATGGTGCCGGCTGCCTTTGTGATCGAGCAAGCGCTACCTCTTTCCCCAAATGGGAAAGTCGATCGCCGCGCCCTCGCCGCGCGGCGCATCGATCACCAGCACCAGCCTGCAGAGCACTTTGCCGCCGCGCAGACCGCCATCGAGAGGACCCTGGTAGGGATCTGGCAGGACGTGCTCCGTGTCGAGCGAGTCGGCATCCATGATAACTTCTTCGAGCTGGGCGGCGACTCGATCATCAGCATCCAGCTGGTGAGCCGGGCGCGCAAGGCCGGGCTGCATATTACCGCCAAGCAGGTCTTCCAGAAGCGGACGATTGCCGAGCTGGCGCTGGTGGTCACAGCCGATACCGGGCCGACCCGGCCGGCGCAGAGCCTCGTTACCGGCGAGGTGGCGCTGACCCCCATCCAGCGCTGGTTTTTTGCCCAGGAGCCGACGAACCCCCATCACTTCAATCAGTCTACGTACCTTGAAGTGGCGGCGGATACCTCGCCCGCGGTGCTGCGTCAGGTGCTGCAGAAGTTGCTGGTGCATCATGATGCGCTGCGCTTGCGCCATACAAGGACGAGCGCGGGCTGGCAGCAGAGCCACGGCGCAGCGCCGGGCGAGGTCTCGCTGGCCGTCTCGGACCTGAGCGAGCTGCCGGCGGCCGAGCAGGACCGGGCCATCGCCGGCCAGATTGCCGCCCTGCAAGAGAGCCTGAATATAGAGGACGGGCCGCTCCTGCGCGCAGCGCTCTTCGTGCTGGGAGCAGAGCGGCCGGCGCGCCTGTCCATCACCATCCATCACCTGGCCGTGGACGGGGTTTCCTGGCGCATCCTGCTTGAAGACTTGCAGACTGCCTATGGGCAGCTGAGCAGAGGTGAGGACATCGTACTGCCCGCCAAGACTACTTCCTTCCAGGCGTGGGCGCACTGGCTCACCCAGCAGGGAGCCGCCCTGATGGAGCCTCAGCTGGCTGGCTGGCTCGCTCGCCTGCCGAAGGTGGCGTCCGCGCTGCCGCAGGACCAGGAGGCCGGCGCCAACACGGTGGCCACGGCGCTGCATGTAACCCGGGCGCTCTCGGCGGAGCTGACGCGCGCGCTGCTGCAGGAGGCGCCGGCCGCGTATCACACGCAGGTAAATGATCTCCTGCTGACCGCCCTGATGCAGACAGTGACCGAGTGGACAAAGGAAGATTCCTTGCTCCTTTCGCTGGAGAGCCACGGCCGCGAAGAGCTGCACAGCGGCATCGATCTGTCGCGCACCGTGGGCTGGTTCACCACGCTCTATCCGGTGTACCTGACTCTGGCGGGCGCGGACAAAGATGTGGGAAGCGCCATCAAGTCGATCAAGGAGCAGCTCCGCCAGATACCAAATAACGGCATCGGCTACGGCATCCTGCGCTACCTCAGCGATTCGGCGGCGCTGGCGCAGCTTCCCGAGCCGCAGCTCAGCTTCAACTACATGGGACAGTTTGGCGAGGGGCACGGGGCCGACGCCGGCATCATCCGCGGACCGGCCGCGGGCTCTTGTGAGCCCGAAGTCAGCCCGCAAAATACCCGCGCCCGGCTGCTCGATGTAAGCGGCATCGTCATCGGCGGTCGGCTTGAAATCGACTTTGCCTATAGCGCCAGCTTTCATCGGCAGGCGACCCTGGAGCGGCTCATCGACCGCTATATGGACGCGCTCACGGCCCTCATCGAGCACTGCTGCGCGCCCTCTGCCGGCGGCTACACCCCGAGCGACTTCCCCGAGAGCCGGCTCGGTCAAGCCGCGCTCGATCAGGCGCTGGCCGCCATAGCACTTGAGAACGCGAGCTAGCGATGAGCACCAATCCGGTCGAAGCGTTATATCCGCTGACTCCTTCGCAGCAGGGGATGCTGCTCGAGACGCTGGCTTTCCCCGCTTCGGGTCGCCAGATCGAACAGTTTCTCTGGCAGTGGCAAGGCGTCTTGAATCGGCCCGCTTATGAGCGGGCGTGGCAGCAGATCCTTATGCGCCACTCGGGCTTGCGCACCGGCTTTTTGTGGAAGGATCAGCCCGAGCCGCTGCAGTTTGTATTGCGGCAGCCGGGGCTGCAGATTTCCTGGCAGGACTGGCGCGCCGCTTCCCCGGCGGAAAGCGCGCAGCGGCTTGAAGAGTTTCTGCGCGCCGATCGGGTGCTCGGCTTCAACCTGGGCAAGGTGCCGCTGATGCGGCTGGCGATCTTGCAGCTTGGTGAGCAGAGCTATCAGGCCGTCTGGACCACGCACCACATCCTGCTCGATGGCTGGGCGCTGCCGATCGTGCTGCGCGAGGTGCACGAGGTCTACCTGGCAGAGTGCGCCGGCCGCGCGCTACGCCTGCCGCCTGTACGTCCGTACAGCGAGTATGTAGGCTGGCTGCAGCGGCAGGACACGGCGCTGACCGAAGCGTTCTGGCGCAAGCGCCTGCAGGGCTTCCGCGGCCCCACGCCGCTGGCTCCGGCGCGGCTTGAGCCCGCGGAAGCGACCGGCTTTGGTGACCACGAGCTGCTCTTGCCGGCGAGCCTGCTGCAAGAACTGCGCACGCTGGCGCGGCAGAGCCAGGTGACCCTGAGTACGGTGATGCAAGGGGCGTGGGCCCTGCTGCTGGCCCGCTACAGCGGGGCCGCGGAGGTCCTCTTCGGGATCACGGTCTCGGGCCGTCCGGCGGCGCTGCCGGGCGTCGAGACCATGGTCGGTCTGTTTATCAACACGGTGCCGCTGCGGGTAGAAGTAAAACCGGAGCAGACTCTTTCACTCTGGCTGCAGGCGCTGGCCGCCCAGACCCTGGAGCAGCAGAGCTACGAGTACGCTGCCGCCGGCCAGATCCACCAGTGGAGCAAAGTTCCCCCCACCTTCCGGCTTTACGACAGCCTGCTGGTCTTTGAAAATTATCCGCTGCCGACCGCGCCCGCAGCAGGTCAGCCGTTTACGGTAAGCGATGTCCGCTCGATCGGCGCCCAGACCCAGTATCCGCTGACCATCACGGTGTTCCCGCACGAGGGGCTGCACGTAAAGTTCGTCTACAGCCGGGCCGCGTTTACGGCCGCCGATGTCGAGCGGCTCGCTCTTCACCTGAAGAACCTTCTCGCGGCGGCGGTCGCCGACCGTTCTCTGGGCGCGCTCATACAGACGATTCCGCAGGGCGAGGTTCCGCCCGTTGCGGCGGCGCCCGTGCGGGCGGCGACCGCCCGCCAGTTTGTGCCGCCGCTCAACGCGGTCGAGCAGGCGCTCGTGCAGCTGTGGCAGAAGCTTTTCAACCTGCCCTCTGTAAGTACGCACGATAACTTCTATGACTTCGGCGGTCACTCGCTGCTGGCCATCCGGCTGGTCGGCCAGATCCGTCAGCAGTTTGGGATTCAGCTCCCGATCTCGGCGCTGCTCCTGAACCCGACGATCGTCGGACTGGCGAAGCTGATTCAAGATGTGGTCAAGGGACAGAGCGCGGACGCTCTCTTTTCGGCGCTGGTCCCGGTGCAGCCAAATGGCAGCAAGCCTCCGTTCTTCCTGGCGCCGGGGGCCGGCGGGACGATCTTCTACATGTACTATCTGGCCCGCTACATGGATCCGGAGCAGCCGTTTTATGGTCTGCAGGCCGCAGGGCTCGATGGACAGAGCAGCCCGCACACCACCGTCGAGGCCATGGCCGCGCACTTCCTGGCCGCGATCAAGCGCCTGCAGCCGCACGGCCCGTACTATCTTGGCGGCCACTCGTTCGGCAGCTTTATCGCCTACGAGATGGCCCAGCGGCTGCTCAAGGCCGGTGAGCAGGTGGCGTGCCTCATCCTGTTCGATACCGAGGCGCCGCACCTGGTAAAGCGCCTGCAGCACGAGACCACCGCGCAGTGGATTGCCGAGTATGTAGTCACCTTCGAAGAGGTCCTGGCCGACAAGATCGTCGCCCCCTATGAGCCCCCGAGCTCGCCGGATGCCGAGGCCCAGTGGGCGCAGTTTGCCGGCTGGCTGCGCGCCAATAACATCATGGCCTCGGGTGAAGAAGTGACCACCGCCCGCCACCTGCTCGAGGTCTTCAAGCTGCAGCTGCAGATGCCTTACGAGCCCAAGGATGTCGTCCCCATGCGCGCCATAATCTTCCGCGCCACCGATTGGGAAAACGACACCCGCAGCGAGAAGCTGGGGTGGGACGCGCTGCAGGTCGAGCCGGAGATTCACCGGGTGCCCGGCAACCACATGACCTTCATCGGCGAGCCGCACATTCAGGTAGTGGCAGCGAAGCTCTCGGAGTGCCTGAGCAGAGCCAGGCTGGGAAACTAGCATGAGCAGAGACCTTTACGAAAAGCTCCGCACCCTGCCCCGGGCCGACGCCACGGAGCTCCTGCTGACGCACCTGCCGGCCTGGGCGGCGGAGCTTGCGGATAGGCCGGCGGCGGCGGTGGCACCGACTGCTGCATTTGCTGAAATCAAGGCCGCATGGCAAGACCCCACGGTCTTGGCGGACGAGCTGTTGCCGCGGCTTCATGAGAAGCTCGGTCTGTGGCTGATGCCGGCGGAGCTGGCCGGAAGGACTACGCTGCGCGAGCTCGCGACTTACATCATCAGCGAGATCCAGCCCCCTGCCCCTGCGGCCGGGTACGCGGATCCCCATGAAGGGGGCACCTGGACCTTCAAGCCGCCCGCGCCGTATCCCCCTGATACGGCCGGAGAGGCGCGGCCTACAGCGGTGTTCCTGCTGGGTCCACCGCGCTCGGGAACGACGCTCCTGCGCGCGATGCTGACCGGGCACCCGGCGTTGTTCTCTCCACCGGAGCTGAACCTGCTGCCCTTCGACACCCTGGGCGCCAAGCGGCAGGAGCTGCGCGAGGCGGGGGTGGATGGGTTTCACACGGGTCTGCCGCAGGCGTTCATGCACCTGGGCCGCGTTACGTACGAGGAGGCGGAGCGGCAGGTCGGCGAGCTTGAAGCGCAGAACCTGCCGATGGCCGAGGTCTACGCGCGGCTCGGCGAGCGCGCCGGGGGACGGCTGGTGGTCGACAAGTCGCCCCTTTACCAGGCGCACGTGGGCTGGCTGCAGCGCGCCGAGCAGATGTTCGCGCAGCCGAAGTATCTTTTCATCGGGCGCCACCCCTACCCGGTCCTGGAGTCGATGGTGCGCAACCGCTTCAACCGCTGGCTGCAGAACTGGTTCGGCTTCTGGGATGACAACCCCTTCCTCTTTGCCGAAAAGCTGTGGGCGATCTACACCCAGAACGCCCTGACCTTCCTCGCCACCATCCCTGAAGCCCGTCAGCACTGGGTGCGCTACGAGGAGCTCGTGCAGAGTCCAGAGCCGGTGATGCGCAGGGTCTGCAGCTTCCTCGGCGTCGAGTTCGATCCGGCGGTCCTCAACCCCTACCAGGGTGAGCGCATGCTCGATGGGGTCGGCGACCCCGGCCTGCAGCAGCGCCAGCGGATCCAGCCGGAGCTCGCCCGCGTTCAGCAGCCCAAGCCCCCTCAGCCGCTGCACTCGATGACGGTGCAAGTTGCGAGACAGCTAAACTATGACATCTAGCGCCAAATACAAATCGCCGGCGCCTCAAGGTAACTGGGGACCCACCGTGACGAGCCACAGCTCGACCCTGAACAAGATTACGACAGAAGCCTGGGTCCTCTATCAGGGGCAAGGGAACGGCGCGGACCCGCAGAGCGCGCAGCTAAAGCGTGAGCAGTTCAGCTTTCCCAATATCACCCCCGACGAAGTCCTGGTCGAGCCGATCTATGGCTGCTGGGAAGCCAACATGAGCCACGCGCTGCAGCGCAGCCCGGTGGATATCTGCCGCCTGCGGCAGGAGGGCTCGGTGGTGATCGGGAACTCCGGCGTCGTGCGCGTCTTGCGCCCCGGCGCCGCGGTCACTTCGGTGAAGGCCGGGGACCTGTGCCTCCTTGATGGGAACGTGATCAAGGACAAGCACGGCTATACGCTCAAGGTCCTGGGCTTCGACGCGCCGGGCACGATCGGGCTTTTGGCCAAGCAGAGCAAGATGCCGGCGCGCTGCCTGATTCCGCTGCCCGGACACTCTACCTTCACGGCGCAGGAGTGGGCGGCGTTTTCGGTGCGCTATCTGACCGCCTGGGACAACTGGAAGGTGGCCTGGGGCTGCTGGCGGGCGCAGATGCCCGAGCTCGCGCCGGAACAGGTGCACGTCTGGGGCTGGGGCGGCGGGGTGTCGCTGGCGCAGCTCGCGCTGGCGCGGCAGCTCGGCTGCCAGACGGCGATGATCGGCTCCTCGCCCAAGCGGCTGGCGCTGATCGAGAAGATGGGAATCCGGCCCATCGATCGCAGCCGGTTCTCGGGCCTGGCTTTCGATGAGGAGCTCTATCAGCGCGATCCAGCCTACCGCGATCGCTACCGGGAGGCCGAGGAGTATCTATTACACCTGGTCGCGGAGCACACGCAGGGTGAGGGCGTCTCCATCTTCATCGACAACATCGGTGCGCCGGTCTTTCGCGCGACGCTAAAGGCCCTGGGCCGCCAGGGGGTGATTGCGACTTCGGGCTGGAAGCACGGCATGCGGCTGTCGATCATGCGGGGACTAGAGTGCATAAACCGCCACATCCACGTCAACACCCATGGGTCGCGCGACACCGAAGCCTGGCAGGCAGTGCAGGCGGCGGAAGCGATGAACTGGCGTCCCCCGGTTGCTGGCGACAGAGTCTATAAGTGGGAAGAGATTCCACAGCTCGCCGCGGAGTACTGCGAAGGGAAGATCGAGTCCTACTTTCCCCTGTTTGAAGTAAATCCCTTGTAATTGGTTGAACCCATCCTCTGATTGGGGTCGTTTTGGCCAGAAAAATGACATTTAAGTTGTCAAGCGTCACCGACTTTAACTAGACTCTACATTCATGAGCTCTGGAATCGTCGAAATCCTCGCTCGCCAAGAGAGCAGGAATGCGCTCCTCTGCCACCCCTTTTTCCAGCATGTCCGCGACACTGCGATTACCCGCGCCGATGCCGGAACTTTTCTTGGGCAGTGGTGGCATCCGCTGCACTACTTCCCGGTGTTCCTGGCGCGGACAATCTCCGTGCTTCCCCGGCAGGACACCAAGACCGAGGTCTCGAAGATTCTGTATCAAGAGCTTGGCGAAGGGAACCCCCAGCTCGCGCATGAGCGGGTCTTTGTCGACACGATGACCGCAGTGGGATTTACCGAGTCGGCGCTGACCGAGACGGCGCCGCTGCCCGAGACTCGCAAGCTGCTCGAAGGCTACGCCCAGGCGTCCGCGCAGCCCATGGAGGCGCTGGGATTCCTTTACGGAACGGAAGTGGCGGACCTTACGATGGTGTCCGGCATCGGCCACGCGGTGCGCAAGACGACCGGCGCCGACGCCCTCCCGTGGGTCGACATCCATATCTGTCAAGAGCCCGAGCACGTGGTCCGCGCCAATGCGGCAGTCACGGCCACGTTCGCGCCCGCGCAGATGGACGAGATCATCCGCAACGCAGAGAAGATGTGGAAGCTGTGGGTCGGCTTCTTCGATCGCCTCCAGTCCGAGCTGACCTACAGGCCGGCCCAAGAAGTTCCCAGCCTGCGCGCCACCGCGCTGTGAAGCCGTAGTCCGCGGACGCCGCAAGCGAGCGGCCAGATCCATCTCCCCGCCTGTCGTTCTCTCGGTCAAAAATCTTCCATACTTCTGCTTGGCGGCCGGCTGCCCTGTAAGGCCGTGATTCATCTACGGGCTACAGGCTGCGGTTTGCCCCTGCTATTGTGCCGCCCATGGCAACTGACCTTCTTTATCGGTTCGGGTTTAAACGTAATGAAATCGTACCCTTCCGGTCGCTGCGCCTTGGGGCGCCCGCCGCCGATGCAGCGGCGCTCGGCGTGGTTACGCTGCTGGGAGTGCTCTTCATGCTGAGCCCAGCGCGCGCCCAGGTGCAGCCGGGTCAGATCGGCGGCCTGGTGACGCGCGACGTGGACGGAGCGCCGCTGGCCGGGACCACGGTGGTCGTAAGCGGACCCGCGCTGCAGGGCGAGCAGACCGAGGTCACCGATCGCGACGGGCGCTACCTGATCACCCAGCTGCCCTCCGGCGACGGCTACGTAGTGCGCTTCTACTTCGCCGACCTGGTCGTCGAGCGCCCCGGCGTGCGCATCGGGCAGAACAAGACCCTGACCATCAATGTCCAGATAGCCACGCAGAAACAGACGCGGCAGGTCCAGGTGATCCGCGAGCGGGCGCCCAATGTGGACACCGCAAGCGCCAGCTCGGGCGTGGAGCTTAATCAGGAGCTCCTACAGAGCAGCGCCCTGCGCGGGCGTACCTTCGAGAGCGCCCTGCAGCTGGCCCCGGGCGCGGTGGACGCGCCGCGCGGGCTCGGCGGCGATGTCGGCGTCTCCCTGTCGGGCTCCACCGGGGTCGAGAACAACTTCCTCATCGATGGACTGAACACCTCGGATCCGAACACCGGCGTGCTCGCCACGCAGCTCCACCAGAGCTTCATAAAAGAGATCAACGTCATCACCAGCGGCTACCAGGCCGAGTACGGACGCGCCACCGGAGGAATCATCAGCATCGTCACCAAGGGCGGCAGCAACGAGTTCCATGGCAGCGTCTTCGGGTCGGTAAACCCCTTCCAGCTGGAGCCCAATACGGTGGCCCGGCTGGGTGAGTCGCTCGGACTGCGTACGCGCAGCAGCGCCCTGGGCTTCGACGTCGGCTTCGAGCTCGGCGGACCGATCGTCAAGGACCGCATCTGGTTCTACATCGGCTTCGCTCCCACCCTAAGCCAGGACGCGCACGAGCGGGAAGTGCGGCGCCAGGTGCTCGACAGCAGCGGCCAGCCGCGGAGCCTGCCCTGCACCCGCCTTGGATATCTGGCCTTCGATACCTGCCAGCAGGGCCTCGGCAGCCTGGCCACCGAGACCGCTGCGCTGCCCGACCGCACCCAGCCTTATACAGAGTCGACGCGGCTCTATAACGGAGTAGCCAAGCTGCAGTTCAACCTGAGCGCGAACCACAACATCACCCTCAGCTACATCGCCTCGCCAACCGAGTCCTATGGTTATGGGGTCCTGCGGCCGTTCCTTTACGCCAACGTTCCCGACAAGCAGGTGAGCACCCTGAATCAGCAGCACGATGCGTCCGCGCGCTACACCGGCAAGCTGCTGGAGCGGCGCCTGCAGCTCGATGTGATGTACGGCTTCCACTATCAGGGCCAGCATATAGAGCCGGCAAACCAGGGCGAGGCTTCCTTTGTCTACTTTGCCGACCGCGCGGATCCGTACTCCCTGTCCGACTTCGAAGACGTTCCCGAGTGCCGGCGCCAGCCGCTGCCCGATGGCAGCCTGTCGAACCCCTGTCCGCTGACTCAATACAGGCGGGGGGGCTACGGTCCCTATAGCCTGACGGTGCTGCTGCGCCACCAGCTCCTGGCGAGCGCCACGATGTTCGTCAGCGCCGGCGGCCGCCACAACCCGCTGCGCGGCACGCACGCCCTCAAGCTGGGCGCTGACTTCGAGTACCTGAGCTACGACAATAACCGCTTCTCTACCGGCCCTGACCTCGATCCCGGGGATCCGTTTTCGGGACACACTACCTGGCAGACCAGCCCGGATGGCCTACGGCTGCGACGCACGCAGCAGTACGGAGTGCGCGCCGCGGACGGCAGCGGCGAGCGCCTTGATAGCTACAGGTCGGTGACCGCAACGCGCAACGTCAGCCTGTATCTGCGCGACAGCTGGACCGTCGGCTGGGTGCCGGGTCTGGTGGTAAACGCCGGCCTCCGCTGGGAGGCGCAGGAGATCTTCGACCAGCTCGGCAGCCGGCAGGTCGGCATCTACGATAACCTGGCGCCGCGCCTCGGCATCACTTACGACGCGACGGGAAAGGGCCGCTCCAAGCTGTATGCGAGCTACGGCCGGTTCTATGAATCGCTGCCGCTGAGCATCAACGACCGCGCCTTTGCCGGCCGAGGGGCGATCGTGGGACCAAACGCCGCGAACTGCCCGCGCGTGCCGCTTACCCCGGGCGGGCGTCCGCTGCCGGTGCCGCAGTCAGCGCCGGGCGCCCCCTGCTCGGTGAACAGTCCGCAGTTCCTGATCGCCGGCGACCCCTACCTGGTCGAGCCGGGCGTGAAGGGCCAGTACCTGGACGAGGTCTCGGCCGGCCTTGTGTACGACGTCGGTCTGGATTTCGTGCTCGGTGTCGGCTATGTCTACCGGACCCTCGGCAGCGTCGTGGAAGACGTGGGGGTCGACGCGACCGGCGCGGCCATCCTTGGCAACCCCGGCGCGCCCATCGATGAAGCCCAGGTGCAAAAGTACGAGCAGCGGATCGCCGAGCTGAAGCAGGACAAGAGCCCCGCGGCGCAGGCCGAGCTTATGAATGTGCAGCGCCAGCTCACCGGATATCGCGCCATCAGCAGCACCACGAGCCGCGCCACGCGCAACTACCACGCGCTGGTCCTCACGGCGCAGAAGCGGCTGTCGAATCGCTTCAGCGTGCTGGCGAGCTACACCTTCTCGCGCACCCTTGGGAACTACCCCGGTCCGTACGACGCGCATACAAGAGACTTCGCTCCCAATATCTCCCTGGCGTTCGACTCGCCCGACCTCGCCGCCAACCGCAACGGCCCGCTCCCCACCGATCGGCCGCACAACGTAAAGCTCCTCGGGACCTATATCCAGCCGCTGGGACAGAGCGGCAGCTTGACGCTGAGCCTTACCGGTACCGCGTTCTCCGGCCGCCCCATCAACGTGCTCGGCGGGCACCCGCTGTATGGAACGAGCCAGGTGTTCATTCTGCCGCGCGGCACCGGGGGTCGCACCCCCATCGTTACGCAGCTCGATCTGCACGTCGGTTACGAGCACAAGTTCGCAAAGCGGGTCGCGCTGCTGGTCTTTGCCGATGTGATAAACCTGCTAAACCAGCAGCAGGTGGTAAGCGTCGATGACGACTACACCTACTCGGTGGTCGGCCCGATAAAAGGAGGCAAGGCTGCAGACCTCGCCCACCTGCGCGCCGAGGAAGGCCAGCCGCTGGTCCTAAACAGTAACTACGGCCAGCCGACCGCCTACCAGGCCCCGCTCTACATGCGGCTCGGCGCGCGGCTCTCGTTCTAAGCAGCCAGGTAGTACAGGTATCCAAACAAGGGGAAATTCCCGCGCTAGTGAGAGCCCCTGTTTTGCTCGCGCAAGCCGAGAGCGCAAAAGCCTGGAGGAACATAAATAGTTTTCATATATTGGTTCCCAATATGAAAAAGCCGCCAAGCTACCCTGCTGCCTGGGCCGCGAAGGACTGCTGATGGGTACCCCGATCGCCCTACAGCAGGCTACTTCAGCAGAACCGGGGGAGCACGCGCACCCTGGGCGCGCCGCGTCGAGCGACGCCGACCGGCAGACTTCGTGGTCGGCTTCCCGCGGCTTTCGCTTCGGACTTCTCTTTGCCCTCACCATGACCGAGATGATGCCGGTGGCGCTGCTATCGCGCGCCATGCCCGTGCTGCTGCGGCGCAGCGGGGCCTCGATGGAGGCGATCAGCCTGCTGTCGCTGGTCATGCTGCCGTGGGCGGTCAAGGCGCTGTGGGCGCCGCTGGTGGACAAGCTGGGCGCGGGCTCGCGGCTCGGGCGCTACCGGGGCTGGCTGTTCATCACCCATCCGCTCCTGCTACTGACTCTGGTACTGGGAGCGTTCATCGATGTACCGGCGCTCTTGAGCACCCAGCGCGCTGTCGGCATCCCCGCGCTGGTCTGGCTCAGCATCATCTCCGCCACCGCCGATACGGCTTCCCACGGTCTGGCGGTGAACCTGCTGAAGGTCAGTGAGCGCGGCATCGGCAACGGCGTGCAGACCGCGGGAATGATGACCGGGGGTCTGGTCGGCGGCGGCATGATGGTCGTCATGGTCGGGAAGTTTGGCTGGCAGCCCGCGCTGCTCATCATGGCGGCGCTGGTGCTGCTGCCGCTGTTCGGGGTCGCCTTCTATAAGGAACCGCCAGTCGCTCTGGAGCGCACCATTTCGCTGGGTGACTTCCTCGCCTTTTTCAGCCAGCCGCGCATCTGGCGCTGGCTGGCCGTGATGTCGGCGACGCTGGCCCTGCCATCGCTGCCCGGCGTCGCTTTTCAGACTCTGCTTGTCGATCGCGGCCTGAACCTGACCGAGATCGGCCTCGTGCTGGGAATACTCGGCGGCGCGGTCGGCACCGTCGGCGGCTTGCTCGGCGGTCTGGTCGTGTCGCGGCTTGGGCGGGAGCGGGCCTTTTATGCGCTGAATGCGCTGAGCGTGGTCTGTCTGACGCTCGCGGCGGTGCTGATTACGCGGCCGGCGGCCAATCACTTCATGCTCTTTGCGTCGATTCTGCTCATTCACTTTGGACTGGCTGCGGGCGGAACGATTATCTATGTAATGATCATGGATCGCAGCCGCGGCCATGTCGCCAGCACCGACTACACGATCCAGTACAGCCTGATGCAGCTCTGCGGCTTCCTCGGCATGGGCGCCGGCGGGTTCATCGCTGGACGCGCCGGCTCGACCATCCTTTTCATCATGGTCCCGCTGCTCATGCTGGCCGGGCTACTGGTGACGCCCCGACTGCTGAGCCGAGCCGACTTTCAGCCCGGCCCCGATCCGCAGCCCTGACGCCGCCCGTCCGGACCCTCCCTCTACGCTCCTGCCGGCGCCGTATCACTCGGCTTGAGCTGCTGGATCGAGCGGATGACCCCATACTCTAGAAACACCACCCGATCGGCGCAGTGATAGTAGCGGTCATCATGGCTGACCGCGATGATGGTCTTGCCGCGCTGCTTCAAAGAAGGGAGCAGGTTCTCATAGAAGTAGCGGCGAAACTCCGGGTCTTGATCCGCGGCCCACTCGTCGAGCACAAAGATGGGCCGGTCTTCAAGGAGGGCGACGATCATCGCCAGCCGCTTCTTCTGGCCGGTGGACAGGCTGCGCGTCGTAAACCTTCCATCTGCAAATGAAGTCTTGTGCGCGATCTCCATCTGCTTGAGCAGCCCCTGCACGGCCTGCGGCTCCACATCGAGCAAGCCATACAGCTTGGAGAAGAGGTGGAAGTCGGCAAAGATCGCAGAGATCAGCTCGCGGTAGGCGGCGATGTTGTCTGGCCTTACGGTGACACTGCCGACCCGCAGCGAGCCCCGGGTAAGCGGGTACAGGCCCGTGAGGACCTTCAGGAACGTGGACTTGCCGGCGCCGTTTCCGCCCACGACAAAGACCAGCTCCCCGGGCTCGATCCTAAGATCGATGGGCCCAATATGGAACGCAGTCTCACCGGGGGCCGCGGGGTACTCGTACTCCAGCTGCCGCGCCTCGATGAGGCTCGAGCTGCCGGGCCACACGCTGCCCTCGTCCTCGGCGGCGACCTGCGGGGACGCGTCACGATCGAGCTTCTCTTCCAGCGTCGCGATCGCGACCAGGGCCTGGTTTGCCTCGACATAGGCCAGATAGCCGACAAGACCGGTCTGCGCGCTCCCCCAGACAAAGAGGATGCTAGCAACGAGCTTGGTCAGCTTGTCGGGCGGCAGGTCGAAAAAGCCTGGCAACAGGTACACCACCGCCGCCAAGAGGACATACAGGTTGACCGTGACGACGAGCAGGTTGTCCTCGAAGGCCCGGTTGGTCTTGGCCGAGACCTGCCCCAAGGTCAAAGAGGTAGCTTCGAAGTCTGCCAGGATATCGCGACAGCGGCTGCTATTGAGCCGGACTTCCTTTGCGCCCTTGAGCAGATCCATGAGCCGGTCGAGAAACTTGATCCGCGTCTGCGCCTGCTCGGCAAGGTAGAGATTTACGAGCGTTCGCCGGCTCCGGTAGATATAGAGCACGCCGAGCTGAAGTCCGACGAGGATGCAGAGGGTGGGAAGCGAGAGCCAGGCCAGGTACAGGATGGCAAAGAAGAAGATCGATAGAGACTGCAGGATGCCCCCGACCTGACTCCCGGCATTGGCGATCGCCATCACGTTCGTGGTAATTCGATCGCGAATCTCGGAAGCTCCGATCTGCTCGATGCGGGCAAGCTCGGTGAGCTCGATCTTTTTGACGAGCCGCGACTTCAGGGCGTGGAGAGCCTCTTCAATGGCGGCGTTTATCCGATGGGAGGTCGCGCTTGCGGCGCTGAAAAATACCGCAAGTGATAAAGCGAAAGCCAAAAACGTCCAGAGCTTTAAAGAGGATGGCGCCTGCGCGGCCGTGTTGACGATGTGCAGGGCGGCCGCGTTGCCGAGGCCCGCGGCCAGGGCGACCGCGATAATCCGCTCGTGCTTGCCGCGGGTCTGCTGCCAGATCAGCTCGACGATGTTCAGCATGGCACCTGGACCGCCGCGGTTTTTTCGCTGGCGCGGACCTTGCCATACTCCATGGCGATCACGCGGTCGGCGCAGTGGAAGTAGCGATCGTCATGGCTGACGACCAGGACCGTCTTGCCCTCCTGGCGCAGGAGCGGAAGCAGCTCTTGGTAGAAGTAGGCGCGGAACTCCGGGTCCTGGTCCGCTGCCCACTCGTCAAAGACGTAGATCGGGCGATCCTCCAGCAGGGCGACAACCATGGCGAGGCGCTTGCGCTGGCCGGTGGATAACGAGAGACTGGTAAAGGCCCCAGCGGATATCGCGGTCTTATCCGCAAGCCGCATGCGCGCAATCAGGGCGAGCACGTCAGCCTCCTTGCTGCCGGCCAGCCCATATAGCTTGGCAAAGAGGTGAAAGTCCGAAAAGATCGCCGAGATCATGTCCCGGAATGCCGCCACGTTCTTCGGCTCGACCGCGACTCCATCGGCCAGCAGCCTCCCCGAGCTCGGCGCGTACAGACCCAAGAGCACCTTGAGCAGAGTAGACTTGCCGCTGCCGTTTCCACCCACGATGAAGATGACCTCACCGGCCGCCAGCGTAAGGTTTATGGGACCGATGTGAAACTGCTGCCCCGACCCGTCGGCCGGATAGCTGTAGGTGAGGTTGCTCGCCTCGAGCTTGGCAAGCCGGCCGTGCCAGGGATCGACGCGCTCCTCGTCGGGGATGGAGCTCTGCGCGGCAGCCTCGAGCTTGCGCTCCAGCTCGTCGATCTCGGCGAAGGCCGCGTCAGCGCGGACAAGGGGCATCGTGCCGATGATGACCTTCATGAACGGCCCCCAGAGGAACATGACTCCTGCCACCAGGCTGGTCATGGTCACCTTGTCCGGGGTGGTGTACAGCGGCAGGGCGTAGACGACGGCCGCGATGAGCGAGAACAGGATTGCTTCGCCGAGCAGCATGCCGTCGGTGAGCAGGTTGCTGGTGGCGGCGCCGGCGTCGCGAAGCAGGTCCAGGATGTGCGCTATATCGGCGCGCAGCTGCCGACTCCGCAGGCGGCTGAGCTTGAGCTCTTTGAAGCCGCTTAGCAGATCGGTCAGCTGCTCGAAAAACGTTAGCCGGAGCCCGGCAATCTTCTGGAACTGCGGCACGAACTTCCGCGGCAAAGTCAAAAATATAAGAGCGCCGGCGCCGCACAACAGGAATACCAGCACGAAGGCCGGCGCGGACAGGGCGGCGATATAGATCAGCGCAAAGCCGACCAGGAAGACTGCCCCCAACATCGCGGCAATGGTTCCGGCGCGAGCGGAGATGAAGGAAGTGTTCTCGGTGATGCGATCGCAGATCTCCGCTGCGCGCACTTGTTCCAGCGTCTCCAGGTCGGTGCGGGCGATCCGCCGGGCGACCCGCAGCTTGATCTGATGCAGGATCGCTTCAATCTGCGCCGCCATCCAGGAGGTACTGTGCCGGGTGCAGGTCACGTAAAGGAGGATAAGAAGGCCGAGCCTGACCAGCGATGGCACATCGCCTGCTTCCGGCTTCGCGGCAATCTCGTTGATGGTGGCGAAGAAGAGGGCGCTGGCGACACCGCCCAGGCTCGCCAGGGCCAGCATGCGAGCGCGCTCGCCGTACGCTTGCTCACTTAGAAGCCTGAAGAAGGTCATAAGGCTTGAATTTCCCTAGCCTCTCACGTGTAGTCAATTATCGCTGGTTGTCAAGTATCTTGCGCAGCACAACCAGACTGGGACAGTCCGACCCGACATGTTTCGGGTCGGCGGCCGCTCGGCCGCAGCTTGGCTACCAGCTTGTTCCGCGAGCGTTCCGCCGGGCTGAAGGTCGACAAATCTCCGCCGAGGAAACGGGGCCGTCATCATCGGCAAGAACGTCCCTTCCATCGCAGAGGTAGCAAGAGGCGTTCCGCGGTC